>JAJZFO010000003.1 GCA_021805305.1 Actinomycetes bacterium
ATCTAGTCCCGGCTCGTCCTGACATGTTTCACGTGAAACATGCGAGATGTTTGATCAGATGGATTTGCGGTGCTCTACTGGTGTCATCGGGGCTAGTTATCCCTTCGGCAATCGGCTGACGTGCGGCGCCGTACTTCGAGATAGATTTGGTTAGGCACCGCTGGTGAGTCGCCCGGCAATCGGGGTCGAGGGTGGTGATGAAGGGTCGGGTCCGGGAAACCGGCGTCGATCGATCCCCTAGGCCTCTACCGAAGTCAACGAATTGGGGTACCGCTCCCCGTGTCTCCTCCGACACGGCCAACTGGCCGACGGGGTGGACAGCCGTGTGGTGAGGGGGTACCTCCACGACCACGAGGATAAGATCCCATTTACAGCGTGATCTGCGCACGACTAGTGTGGGCCACGGATGTTTCACGTGAAACATCCCCACGAGACGACATGACATCCGCACCGAGGACTATCTTTGATTCGTCCGACGGTACGTAGTTGTGAGCGGAGAAGAGGCATATGGCAGACGCCGCCAAGATGAGGATTTTTGCTGTTGCCAACCAGAAGGGTGGGGTTGGTAAGACCACGACCACCACATCCCTGGGAGCTGCCCTGGCCGAAGCAGGTAAGCGTGTCCTCATCGTTGACCTTGACCCTCAAGGGAACGCCACTACGGGTCTGGGGGTAGACGGTCGGCGCTTCGAGAAGTCGGTCTACGACGTTCTCTTGAATGACGTGCCCATGGTGGACATCGTGGAGCCGACTGGTTTCAATAATCTGTTCGTGGCACCCGCCACGCTGGACCTAGCCGGAGTCGAACAAGAACTCACCGCGGTCATCTCGCGAGAACTGCGTCTCAAGCGAGCTATTTCGTCGGTCGAAGGAGACTTCGACTACATCTTTATCGATTGCCCGCCCTCGTTGGGGCTCATCACCATCAATGCGTTCGCGGCGGCCACGGACATAATGGTCCCGGTACAGACGGAGTTCTACGCCCTCGAGGGCCTCACGCAATTGCGAGCGATTATCGATCTGGTGCAGAAGAACCTCAATCCAGAGTTGCGGATCACCAAAGTGGTCTTGACCATGTACGACGCCCGTAACACGCTCTCTCAGGACGTGGCACTTGAAGTTCGACGTCACTTTGCAGAAGAATTATGCCGTACGAAGATCCCCCGCACCGTGCGGCTGGCGGAGGCCCCGTCGTTCGGTCAACCCATCACTGTGTACGATCCCCAATCCAAGGGCGCCAGAGCGTACCGTCAATTAGCAGAGGAGATCATGAATGGTTAGAAAGCCCGGTCTCGGCAAGGGTCTCGGGGCCCTCATCCCCGAAGGACAAGAAATCGTGGTCACCGTCGAAGAGACGGTCACGTCGGGACCGCTACGCCAGGTCCCGGTCTCGGCGATCAGTCCGAATCAATTCCAACCCCGTAAGGCCTTCAATGACGAGAGTCTGCAGTCCCTGGCGTCGTCGGTGCGGGAATTGGGTGTTCTCCAGCCCATCATCGTGCGACCCCTGGAGGGGGAACCCGGTCGATATGAGTTGATCGCCGGGGAACGTCGATGGAGGGCCGCGGGAATCGCCGGGCTCGAGACAGTCCCGGTCCTCGTGCAAGACGCGGTGAACGACCGACTCTCCCTCGAACAAGCCGTCGTGGAGAATCTCCACCGGGTCGATCTACACCCCTTGGAAGAAGCCGCCGCGTACCAACAACTCATCGATGAATTTGACCTGACCCACGAACAGGTGGCCCAGCGCGTCGGTAAGAGTCGCGCCAATATCACGAACACCCTTCGCCTCTTGCAGCTGGGCGAGACGGCCCAAGCCGCCTTGGCCCAGTCTCAGATCTCCGCCGGGCACGCGAGGTCGCTCCTGGCGATCAGTGATCCGGAGGCGCAGGCCACGATGGTGGCGAGGATCATTAAGAATGAGCTCTCGGTTCGCGCGACCGAGGACGCCGTCAAGGTCTTCCTCGAGCCCCGCACCCACGAGGTGCCGTCGGCCGCGATACCGGACATCACCGGTAAGCCGCCGCGACTGCGCCCGGTCCCGGACGCGAGTGTGGCCGAGCTCGAACAACTGCTCGAGGACTATCTCAATACTCGGGTCCACGTGGACCTGAAGGGGAGAAATGGTCGCATCATCATCGATTTCGCCGACCTAGACGACCTCGAGAGGATATATATCTCTATCTCTCAGGTGAAATAACCTTCAACCTTCAAGATAACCCTCCTGTTGAAGTTATCCCCAAGTTGTGGACGAACCTGTGGGTTATCGCGATAATTGAAGGTTTTTTTCTTATAACAACTGATAAATCCACCTCTGTCCCCTTATGTCGGGGTTGTTAACTGTGGAAAAAGTCGCGGATTGCTTGGGAAACAGCCTTGGCCAGGTGTCCGGACTCTTCGGGGGTCATCGCGGCGTGTTCGACGTGCAACGTGGTCATTTGGGTCTCGCGCAGGATGGGGAGGGCCATGCCGGTGACTTCAATCCTCATCGCGACGTCGTCGCGCGAGACGGCGTTGGCGACGGTGCTGGCGAGCTGCTCGCCGCGGCGCGAATAAGAGTGGTAGCTCGCCCAGTAGTGCAGGTGCAGGCCACTCCAGTCGGACTGCTGGCTGACGGAGATGACACCGAGGGCGCCCGCCGCGTTGGCGTGGGCGGCCACTTGCTCCACCGTCCATCCGGCGCGTGACGGGTCGAAGTCGACGTTGGGGAGATGGCGCGCAATCACGGGGGCCAACGGACTGGGCCCCCAGACGACGAGGGGACCGTGTTGGGGTTGGCCAAAGCCAGCTCCGTCGCGCGCCTCGTTCACCAGGGTCCGGTCACCGCCGGGGGAGAAGCGGCGTAGCTCGTTCAGTGTGCGCTGGGTCAGGGTGCCGTTGGTCTCGAGGGCGCAGTTGCGCTGGAACTCACTGAGGGCCCGATCGAGCAGTGGTCCAAAGACACCGTCCACCCGGCCGGGATCGAAACCCAATTGCGAGAGCAGTACCTGCAACTCCGCCACGTCGTCGCCTCGTAAATATGGCTTTACCAGGTAAAGAAGTCGATCACCCAATCTCCAGCCCGCTTCGAGGAGTCGGGACCAGGTGGTCTCGTCGACGACGCCGGTGATGGCGAGGCCCCGCGAACGCTGGAACGCCTCGACACTGGCCTGCGTGGCGTCGGAGAAGGTGTCGCCCAGATTGTCGAGGGGCACGAGGCCGAGCGAGGTTAGCCGCTCGTGAAGTTCACGAACGTGGCGAGACGAGGCCCCGAGAGAAAGTGGTGTGGTGTCCAGAGATGACGACGTTAGAGGTTGGCGGTGATCTCGTGGAGGAGTGCACCCTTGGGCTTGGCACCCACCAGACGGGCGATGACCTCGCCGTTCTTGAACAGCAACAGTGTCGGAATACTCATCACGGAGTACTTGGTGGCCGTGGCGACGTTGACGTCCACGTCGAGCTTGCCGATGACGAACCGCTCGGCCTGTTCGTCGGCGAAATCGTCGAGGATGGGGGCAATCATCTTGCAGGGACCGCACCACTCGGCCCAGAAGTCCACCAGGATGGGCTTGTCCGAGGCGCCGACGACTTCGTCGAACGTGGCGTCGGTCAGCGTCGTGATCTTCTTGTTCATGGCATCCTCCAGGTAGGGCGTCCAAGCACTCGTGGTGCGGGTACCACCTTAGCGAGGCGTCGTCAGTGGCCCTGCGCTTCGAGCCAGCGCTCGGCGTCGATGGCCGCGACGCACCCCGAGCCCGCCGAGGTGACCGCTTGGCGGTAGACGTGGTCCTGCACGTCGCCGGCGGCGAACAACCCGTCGACGGAGGTGAACGAACCCGGTCCGGTACGGACGTAGCCGTTGTCCTCGAGGTCGAGTTGGTCGAGGATCAAGGTGGTGTTCGGGAGGTGACCAATGGCCACGAAGATCCCGGTGACGGCGAGGACGCGCTCCTCGCCGCTCCGTGTGTCGCGTACGCGGAGGCCACTGACGCGGTCCTCGCCGAGCACTTCGACCGCTTGGGAGTTCCAGGCGAAACGAATCTTCTCGTTGGCGAACACCCGCTCCTGCATGATCTTGGACGCGCGCAAGGTGTCGCGCCGGTGCACGATCGTGACCGAGTTCGCGAAGCGAGTCAGGAAGAGGGCCTCTTCGGCGGCGGAGTCTCCGCCACCCACCACCGCGATGTCGTGTCCGCGAAAGAAGAAGCCGTCACAGGTCGCGCACGTCGACAGTCCGTGACTCAGGAGCCGCTCCTCGCCGGGCACGCCCATCATCAGGGATTTAGCGCCAGTGGCGAGGATCACCGCGTCGGCGGTGACACTCGGTTCGTCACCGTCCTCACTCAACCACGCCCGGAAGGGCCGCGTCGTCGTATCGAGCCGTTGCACCTTGGTGACGCGCAGTTCGGCGCCGAACCGTTCGGCCTGGGCGCGCATGCGCTCCATCAACTCCGGTCCCGAGAGGGCCTCGGGAAAACCCGGGAAATTCTCGATGTCGGTGGTGAGCATCAACTGCCCGCCGGGTTGATCGGTGGTCGAGGACGGCTCTCCCTCGATGACCAGGGGACGCAACTGGGCTCGACCGGCGTAGATCGCGGCGGTCAATCCCGCGGGGCCGGAGCCGATGATGAGGACGCGGGTGTGGGTCACGGTTTCCTCAGTGCGACGGGCCGGCGTTTACGCCAGATCACCAGGCCGGCGCCGGTGGAGAGGGCGGAGACGACGAGGTACGTGATCCAGACGTGGTGGTCGAAGAAGTAGGTGGTCGAGAATCGCACGACGCCGATCACCAGGGCTGCGACGATCACCAGGGCGACCATCAGCAAAATGAATCCGTAGGCGATGAAGCGCCCCACGAGGAGAATCGGGCGAAGGACGCGGTCGTGCACCGCGTCCATTACGCGGTCGAAGTAGGCGAAGACGGTGTCGACGACGTCGGGTTCGCGTTGGTCGGGTCCGAGGCTCACACCTAAAACTTAGTGGTGTTCCTCGTCGCGCGCTTCGAGCCAGGTGAGACCGATGAGTCCCGGACCACCGTGGGTGCCGACGGTCGGGCCCATGTCGGCGACCAATAGCGGGAATTCGGTGTCGAGGGAGGCGACGAGCGCGCTGAGGGCCGCTACCTGATGGGACCGGGCGTGGATGAGGGCGAGGCGCCGCAGCGGGGCGTGCGCGCGCGCCGTCGCGGCGAGGGAGGCGATGGCGCGCGACGCGGTGCGCTGTCGTCCGGCCTCGGCGACGACGCCGTCGCGCAACTCCAGGAGCGGCTTGATGGAGAGGACTTGGCCGAGGAGCGCCTTCGCCCCGCCGATGCGCCCCCCCTTGATGAGGTGGTCGAGGGTGTCGAGCATGCCCACGACGCCGACGTGGGCGCGCAGCGCGAGGGCGCGACGTTCGAGTTCGTCCAGTGACGCGCCCGTCGCGGCCTGCTCGGCGATTTCGATGGCGAGGAGGCCCTGGGCCATGGATACGGCGAGGGAGTCCACGACGCGCACGTCGATGAGATCGGCCGCCGCCTCGGCGGCGACGAGGGCGGACTGGTAGGTCCCCGAGAGCGCGCTCGAGAGTGTGATGACCACGACCCCGTCGCACCCCTCGGCCGCCGCGGTCTCGTAGGCGGCTCGAAAGGCGCCCGGCGAGGGGGCCGCCGTCTCGGGTAACGTGCGCGACTGGGCGCAGCGCCGCCAGAACTCCTCGGTCGAGAGGGTCACGCGATCCAAGAACTCCTCGTCGCCGAAACGAATGGACAGCGACACCATGGCGATCTCCAGGCGATCGAGTTCGCTCTGGGGCACGTCGCTCGCGCTATCGCACACGACTCGAATCTTCGACATCGTCACCCCCCGTTCGGCCCTAGCCTTGCACTTTTCGCCGCGTCGCCTCCACACCGCGCTGAGCGACGAGGACGAACAAGACGTAGGTGAGGGCGCCGAGGCCCGCGGCGAGCGTTCCGCGCAGGACGAGTCCCGCCCCGCGCGTCGACGTGGGCACGGACCAGGCGGCGGTCATCACCAGGCCCATGGCCAGTGACGCGTAGACGCTGCGGCGCACGTGCACGCTCCACACCGAGGCGACCACCGAGACGCCGCGTAGCGCGAGGACGCCGAGCGCGATGCCCGAGGCGCCGGTGTAGGCGATCGAGACGCTCGCCGTCAGGCCGGCCAGCGAGTGGCGCCCCAGCCACACGCACAGCGCGATGGTCGCGGCGTTCTGCACGGCGTAGAGCGCGAAGACGTCGGCGGCGCGCTGCATGGCCTGCAGGCCCCGCACGCACAGTTGAAAGAGCGTGAAGCCGGGTAGGCCCGCGGCGAGGACGGCGAGGACGGTGCCCGCCGGGAGCGGCGTCGACGCGTTGAGGTGGTTCAACAAGATGCCCACCACGGGTTGGGCTAGGACGAGGAGGGTCACCGTGGAGGGCACGATGATCACGAGCGACTGGCGTAACCCGAAGCCCAGTCGTTCGCTGAGCGCGCCCAGGTCGCCCTCGGTGGCGAACTGCGCCAATTGGGGGGTCAACACGCCGAGGACCGACACGACGACGACGGCGTAGGGCATCTGCATGAACGACCAGCCGTAGGTGTAGGCACTGACGGGACCGTCGCCGCCCGTGCCGAACGCGAAGGCCAGGAGCACGTAGAGCGACGCCTGGTTGGCCACCACGACCAGCAGGGTCCAGGACCCGAGTCGTCCGATGGTGCGCAGCGCCGGGTCGTGCACGTCGAAGCGTAGGCGCAGACGTCCGAGGTCGCTGCGCGCCAGGGAGGGCCACATCACGACGAACTGAACGGCGACGCCCGCCGTGGTGCCCAGGGCCAGCCACAGCAGATCGCGCGAGCCCGCGAGGGACGCCACGCTCGGGGTCGGATCAACCAGGTGGAACCACACCAGTACCGCGATGCACACGACGTTGTTGGCCACCGGGGCCCAGGAACCGACGGCGAACCGACGCCGCACGTTCAACAGCGCGGTGGCGACCCCGATCGTCCCGTAGAAGAAGATCTGGGGGACGAACCAGCGCAGGAACTCGGTGGCCACGCGGCGCTGCGTGCGCAGCGCGTGGGCCTGGGCCGTCGTCGACGAATGTTGGAGGAAGGTGAAGCCGTCGATGATCCAGGGGGCGAAGGCCCAGGCGAGCACCGTGGCCAGGGCCAAGACGACGATGGTCGCGGTCACGACGGTCGAGATCGAACGCCACGCCCGTCGCTCGCCGTCGAGGGTGAGGCGCTCGACCACCACGGGGATGAACGTGGCGCTCAGCACACCGCCGATGACCAAGTCGAAGAGCATGTTGGGGATCGTGTTGGCCAGGTTGAACGCGTCGGCGAGGGGGGTGAAGCCGAGGACCCACGCGAGGACCAGGACGCGCAAGAGACCGCTCAGGCGCGAGGCCGCCGTGCCCCCGGCCATGGAGAGGACGCGGGCGCCGTGGGTGCCGCCCCGGCTCATCGCGCGTGACGTCCGCGCGACTTGCGCCGGTACGTGCGCAGCCACCACCAGGCCAGTACGAAGAGGGACCCGCCACTCAGCAGGTAGCCGACGATGGAGGTCCCCACGCCGCGTACCTGGACCGCGGCGCGGGCCAGGACCAGTTGTCCGTCGGGGGTGGTGAGTTCGAGTTGCAGGGTGAGCGAACCGCCCTGACGGTCGGTGGCGGGGATGCGCAACGGCGTCGTGGGGGTCGACAACTGCACGACGTAGACCTTCTTGTTGTTGGGGAACTTCAAACGGTCGGTGATCAGGTGTAACAAGACGGTGACCGGGTAGCGCGCAGAACTGAAGAGCGTGATCGGCAGTTCACTGCCGGTGCCGGTCAGGGTGATGGCGGAGTCGTCGATGCGAAAACCGCTCAGTTGGGCGTTGAGGTATCCGGCCGCGGCGGTGATGGCGTCTTGCCGGTTGGTGGCGCTGCCCACCTGCTCGGAGGACGCGAGGTAGAGCTCGAGCGCCACGGTCTGGGTGGGTGAGGCGATGGCGTGCAGGAACGAGGTGGTGTGGCTGATGAGCGTGGCCAGGGACGCGACGTTGGCGCTCGACCACGTCGAAACGACCGCCGCGTTGAGCGTGCGTACCGGGGGGGAGTTGTTACTGCCGACCGGCGAGGAGTTGAACGACGTGGCGAGGGTGCTCGCCACGATGAAGGGGTTCGACTGGCTCGCGGTGAAGAGGTCGTTGAGGTACGCCGGCGAGAGCGAGCCCACGTTGAGGGGCAACACGACCGTGCGCGGCGAGGACGCGTTCGGGGCCTCGAAGTGGAGAAAGGCCAGGGTGGCGAGGGTCATCGCCGCGCGCCGACCCGGTTCGATGGCGCTGTCCGCGGCCAGTTGCTGGAGTCCGCCGTCGGTCACCAGCGCCGTCAGCGCGGACGCCCCCGTCACGTGGATGGCGGCGCCCCACCCCAGGGTGTTCGACGGGGCCGGTGTGAAGCTGGCGTCGGGCACGACGACCTCGCTCGTGCCCGCGTGGGCGAGGGCGTTCAAGACGGCGGGCGAGGGGGGGACGGCCACGAAGACGGGGCCGTCACTGAATCGACCGGTGATCGTGCGGAGGAAGGAACTCGCGAGGTCGATCTGCTGGGCCACCTCACCGGGAAAGCCGTTGGCGGCCAATCCCGCGAGGTCGGCGTTCGGCGGTGGCGCGACGATGGCCCGGTGCTGCGCGCTCGTCAGCGAGTTCGTGAGGGCGTCGCGCCAGGGACGGCCCGCCGAACCCAAGATGGCGTGTCCGAGCGGCAGGTAGTTGACCGCCAGCGTGACCGGGAGCGAGGGGTAGCGCGCGATCACCGCGAAATCGGACTCGGCGAGGGACGCCGCCGACCACGCCGTCTCGTCCACGACGGGGACGAAGTCCACCAGGAGGGGGTGCGTCACGGGGGCGACGTGTACCGCGATCATGGACCACTCCACGTGACGCACGTGGTCGAGGGTGACCGCGATGGCCAGGGGGTAGACACCGTCGCACGCCGCCGCCGGACACGGAAGTCGCAGGTGCAGGGGTTGCGAACCGCAGAGGTGACTGGGCCCGGTGGCCTGCGCACTGAACAGCGAGACGCGCAAGTTGATGGTCGTCGCGGTACGGCACGTGGGCTGGGTGACCACGGTGGTCGCGATGGCGCCGACGCCCGGCCCGACCCCGTCGATCAAGGCCGTGATCTCGGACCGGTAGACCATCGCGGGGTAGAGCGAGAGGTCGACGGAGTCCACGGCCGCACCGGTGGCGGCGAGGGTGAGCGAGAAACCCGCGACCCCGGCGTTCGACATGGTGGCGACCGCGGCCTGGTTGAGAACGGAGAAAGCCGGCGTCGTCTGGGCGAACGCGGCCGAGGGCCACGTCAGCGTCGCGAGGCTGAGGAGTACGACGCTAAGCGCCCGCCACCAGGATGAAAATCGGTGGAACATGCTGAGACAGGCTACTTGCGACGGCGCCGGTGCGGCGTCTCCCGTAACCTTCATTCGCAGTGACCGCATTCGATGACTTCCCCGAGCGACTCGCGCGACTCGCGCAGTGGTCGGCTCCCTTGGCACTCGCCTTCGACCAGGCGGGCTTTCGCCTCTACGCCGTCGGCGGGGCCCTGCGCGACGCCATCGTGGGGATCGAGCCGGCCGAGGACTTCGAGATTGACTTCACGACCGACGCCCGCCCCGACGACATCGCGCGCCTGATGACCCCGTTGTGCGGGGGTCTCTGGGAGCAGGGCCGGTCCTTCGGTACCATCGGCGGCGTCCTGCGCGCCAACGGACTCCGGGCGGAGGTCACCACGTTTCGCTCCGAGGAGTACGTGGATCACTCGCGCAAGCCCGCGGTGCAGTGGGGGGACTCCCTGGAGGCGGACCTGAGTCGGCGCGACTTCACCATCAACGCCCTGGCGCTCGACGTGGTGAACGTGCTGGCCCGGCCCGAGGGGGTGCAGACGTTCTTCGACTACTTCGGGGGATTCGCCGACCTGCACGACCGACGTCTGCGCACCCCCATCGACCCCGAGATCCTCTTCGCGGACGACCCGCTACGCATGTTGCGCGCCGCGCGCTTCGCCGCGCGCTTCCGCTTGGCGATCGATCCGGCCCTGGAGGCCGCGGCGACGCGCATGGCCGAGAAGCTCAGCATCGTGTCGGAGGAACGGATCCGGGGCGAACTGGACCTGCTGATGTTGACCGAGCAACCCTCCCTCGGTTTGGACTTCATCGTGCGCACGGGACTCGCGGCGATCTTCTTCCCCGAGCTACCGCGCCTGCAACTCGAGCAGGACCCGATTCACCACCACAAGGACGTGCTCAAACACACGTGGGCGGTGGTCGACAAGACCTCGCCCCAGCTCACGTTGCGTCTGGCGGCGTTGTTTCACGACATCGGCAAGCCGGCGCCGCGCGCGATCACCCCCGAGGGGGTCACCTTTCGCTTCCACGAGGTGGTGGGCGCCAAGATGACCCGTAAACGGATGGCGGCGTTGAAGTACTCCAACACCATGATCAATGACGTCAGCACCTTGGTGGAACTGCACCTGAGGTTTCACACGTACAAGTTGGGCTGGAGTGATGCCGCGGTACGTCGCTACGTGCACGACGCGGGCCCCCTCCTGGAGGAACTCAACGAATTGACGCGCTGCGACTCGACGACGCGCAATTGGCGCAAGGCGGCCGAGCTCGCGCGGCGGATGGACGAGTTCGAGGTGCGCATCGCGGAACTCCGCGAACAAGAGGACCTCGACAATCAGCGCCCGGCCCTCGACGGAGTGGAGGTCATGACCCTGCTCGACCTGCGACCGGGCCCGACGGTGGGTCGAGCGATGAACTTCCTGATGGAGATTCGTCGCGAGGAGGGTGAGATCACCAAGACCGAAGCCGCGCATCGGCTACGCGAGTGGTGGAGCGACGAGGGCGCTACGTGACACACCCCCCGCCCGGGGGCGGGGGGTGTGCACCGCTGGGGGGAGGTTAGGGCCAGACCGGGTTGTCGCCCCCGCGGGCGAAGTCCTCGATCATGTCGTGGGCGACGTCGTCGTGGAACTGCACCGGCGGCGACTTCATGAAGTACGCGCTGGGTCCGAGTACGGGACCGCCGATACCGCGATCCAGGGCCAACTTCGCGCACCGTACGGCGTCGATGATGACGCCCGCGGAGTTCGGGGAGTCCCAGACTTCGAGTTTGAGTTCGAGGTTGAGGGGGACGTCACCGAAGTTGCGTCCCTCCATGCGGATGTAGGCCCACTTGCGGTCCTTGAGCCACGGCACGTGGTCGCTCGGTCCGATGTGGATGTCGTCGGCGTCCATCACGAAGTTCTCGATCTGGGAGGTGACGGCCTGGGTCTTGGACACCTTCTTGGACTCGAGGCGCTCACGGTCGAGCATGTTCTTGAAGTCCATGTTGCCACCCACGTTGAGCTGGTAGGTGTGGTCGAGGGCGAGTCCGCGGTCCTCGAAGAGCCGCGCGAGCACGCGGTGGGTGATGGTCGCCCCGACCTGGCTCTTGATGTCGTCACCGATGATGGGCAGGCCGGCGTCCACAAACTTCTGGGCCCAGACGGGGTCCGACGCGATGAAGACCGGGATGGCGTTGACGAAGGCGCAGCCCGCGTCGAGGGCCGCCTGGGCGTACATGCGTTGGGCGTCCTCGGAGCCGACGGGCAGGTAGGACACGAGGACCTGGGCGCGCGCGTCGCGCAACGCCTGGGCCACGTCGACCGCGTCGGCGGGCGACTCGTCAATGACGGCGCGGTAGTACTTGTTCAGGCCGTCCATCGTCGGGCCGCGCTGCACGGTCACGCCCAGCGGCGGGACGTCGGCGAACTTGATGGTGTTGTTCATGCCCCCCTCGATGGCCTTACCGAGGTCGTTGCCGACCTTGGTGGCGTCGACGTCGAAGGCGGCCACGAACTCGAGGTCGCGCACGTGGTAGCCGCCCAACTCGACGTGCATCAGACCGGGTACGTTGTCGCCCGCCTTCGCGTCCTTGTAGTACGTCACACCCTGGATGAGTGAACTGGCGCAGTTTCCGACGCCGGCGATGGCCACGCGAATCTTCTCCATGGCTCTCCTTTCCTACTTCGCTTCTGGCGCGAAGGATTGCTGATTACTTCGTTCGGTGGACAACAAGTTGTCAATCCACTCAAGGTCCAACTCGACCCCCTTGACCGCGTGCGCCATGACGCTGCGGGCGTAGGTGTCGAGTTGTTCATTGCGAGCACTGGACTGCATCTCAGTCAGTCGCTCGACAAGATCGATGCGCCGTCGTTCGAGGAGAACGACCCGAAGCGACGGCGTGAGGTACTTGGCCAGGGCCATGCGCAGGGAGAACGAGCGCGAGTCGTCGAGCGTGGCCGGGTCCGCGAGGAGGGTGACGAACTCCTCGCGGCCGCGCGGCGTGATCCGATAGACCTTGCGCGAACGCCGCCCGAGACCCGGGGTGGCGCGCAGTGCGCGCAGGGAGGCGCGCTCACCCGAGAGCGAGCCGGTGGACAGAGCGTTGCCCCGCGCCTCGGTGGCGATGACGGCTTCGACGAAGCCCCGGCGCTCGAGTCGGTTCAGCGCGGGGTAGATGGAGCCGAAGGAAATGTTGGCCGACACCCCGAGACGGTCGCGTACCTGGGTACGAATCTCGTAGCCGTGGTGGTCGCGGTCCATCAGGAGTCCGAGGATGGCAATATCCAACATGCGAACCATCATATCAAATCGATATATCGAACGTGACGTTATAACGATCGCGTGACGAAGAAACGACGCCGGACACGCGATTGGTAATGTCACGCGTAATGGTTTCGAACTTTCGCACCACTACGGCCGACGGAGCCGTCGTCGAGTTCGGGTTGGTGCGCCACGCCCTGTTGGCCAAGATCGCCGCGGGCACCCTGCGCGCGAGCGACGTGTGCGACGCCCACCCGGAGTTGCTGCGCGCCGCCAAGAACATCGGGCGCACGACCGGCGAGACGTGTCCGGTCTGTGGCGACGTCGAACTCGTCGAGGTGACCTACGTCTTCGGCGCGCGGCTCCCGGCGGGGGGGACGTGTCCGACCTCGCGCGCGGAGTTGCTCAAGCTCGAGCGCCGCGCGGAACCCGTGCAGTGTTACGCGGTCGAAGTGTGCACGGGGTGCAGTTTCCATCACTTGGTGCGCAAGTGGTCCGCGGGCGGGCGAACCAGTCGCCGCGTCGTCGCGAAGCAGAACCGCTCGTGACCTCGGCCAGCGCCGCGTCGCTGCGCGCGCGCAAGCGTCGCCACGGGGACGAACCCATCGTCATGATCACGGCGTACGACGAACCCACCGCGCGCTACGCCGACGCGGCCGGGGTCGACGTCGTGTTGGTGGGGGACTCGCTGGCCAACGTGGTGCTCGGTCACGCCGACACCCTGCACGTGAGCGTGGCGGACATGGCCCATCACGTTCGCGCGGTGGTCGCGGCCGAACCGCGCGCGCACGTCGTGGCCGACATGCCGTGGTTGAGTTACCACGTCGGCGTCGACGCGGCCGTCGAGAACGCCGGGGTCCTCATCCGCGCGGGGGCCCAGAGCGTGAAGCTCGAGGGTGGCGCCATCCGTCGCGACGTGGTGCGCGCCCTCATCGACGCGGAGATCCCCGTCATGGGTCACCTCGGGTTGACCCCCCAGAGCGTGCTGGCCTTCGGCGGCTACAAAGTCCAGGGCAAGACCCGCGACGCCGCCAAGGTGTTGCTCGAGGACGCCCTCGCGCTGCAGGGCGCGGGCGTGTACGCCGTGGTGATCGAGGGTGTGCCCCCCCTCGTCGGGGCCCAGATCACCGCGGCGCTCGACATCCCCACCATCGGTATCGGCGCGGGCGCCGACACCGATGGCCAGGTCCTGGTCATCCACGACCTCCTGGGGTTGACCAAGCGCCCACCGGCCAAATTCGTGCGCCGCTACGCCGACCTCGGCAGCGCGATCACCGACGCGGTGTCGCGTTACGCGCGCGACGTGCGATCGGGGAACTTCCCCGGCGCCGACGAGACCTACGAGAACCCGGTGGAATTGCTCGACTAGCCCCGCCGCGGGCGCGTCGGGTAGACTCTGAACTCCCGTGAACGCGGGGAAGTACCACACACCCTGCTCTGTTTTCCGCAGAGCCCGGATTCGTCCGGACCAGAGGGAAAGGAAAGTGGCCATGAGGCCTTATGAAACCATGATCGTGTTCGACACCGCCGTCGACGCGCAGTCCATCCAGGTGGCCCTCGACCGAGCGCTCGAGACCATTCGATCGAATGCCGGGACCCCCGGAAACATCGACCGTTGGGGCAAGCGTCCCTTGGCGTACGAGATCAACAAGCGCAAAGAGGGCTACTACGTACTCGTGGAGTTCACCGGCGAGTCGATCACCGTCGACGAGTTGGACCGCATCCTCACGCTGTCCGACGAAGTCCTGCGCTTCAAGATTCTTCGACGCAACGAGCGAGCCCACGCCAGCCGTGTCACGGCCCAGGCGTAGGTTCGGGCGCTTCGCGACTAAGGAGAATGTATGGCTGATAACACCATCACCGTCGTGGGTAACGTCACCCGCGACCCCGAACTGAAGTTCCTGAACTCGGGACAGGCCGCGCTGCGGATGTCCGTCGCGGTCAGTCGACGCTGGCAGAACCGCCAGACCCAGGAGTGGGAGGAGAAGACCTCGTTCTTCGACGTCGCGGCCTACGGCCCGATGGCCGAGAACACCGCCTCGAGTCTCGCCAAGGGTGCGCGCGTCGTCGTGACCGGTCGCATGGAGCAACGCTCCTGGGAGACCGAGTCCGGCGAGAAGCGCAACGCCTTCGAGATCGTCGCCGACGAGATCGCGCCGTCCCTGCGGTGGGCGACCGCCGTGGTCACCCGCACGCCCCGTGGCGAGGGGGGGTCCTCGGGTTACGCCGACCGACCCGCACCCGCGCGCACCAACGAACCCAGTACCTACGCTTTTGATGAGGAGCCCTTCTAATGCCCCGTAAGAACATGCCCACCCTGCCCAAGCGGGCGCCCAAGATTGATACCCGTCGTGGGGCGAAGAAGAAGCCCTGCTCCTTCTGCCAGCACGGCGTCGGTGCCGTTGATTACAAGGACCTGGCGCAATTGCGCAAGTACATCTCGGACCGCGGCAAGATCCGTGGCCGCAAGGTGTCGGGTAACTGCCAGCAGCACCAGCGCGACGTGACCGACTCGATCAAGACCGCGCGCGAACTGGCGCTGTTGCCCTACACCCAGCGCACCGTCACCGAGCGTCGATCGGGCCGCGGCGGTCGTGACGACCGCGGGCCGCGCGCACCGCGTACCGACCGCGACGGCGCCGAGCGTTCGAGCGAGGCCGAGGTCGTCGAGGTCGTGGAGAACGAGCTCACCGACGACGTGAACCTCGAGGAGGTCGGCGAATGAAGGTCCTCCTGCGTTCTGACGTCCGTGGCGTGGGCCGTCGAGGCGACATCGTCGAAGTGAAGGCGGGGTACGCCCGTAACTTCCTCCTGCCCTCGGGGGCCGCCCTGCAGGCCAACGACACCATGGAGGTGCAGGCGGCCTCGATGCGCAAGGCCCGCGACTTGCGCGACGCGCAGAGCCGCACCGCCGCGGAGACCCAGCGTGCGGTGATCGAGGCGGCGACGGTCACCGTCGCGGCTCGCGCCGGCGCGAACGGACGACTCTTCGGTTCGATTACCGAGGCCGACATCGTCAACGCGCTGCGCACGGCGACCAATATCTCGCTGGACCGCCACGCCATCATCATGGACGAGCACCTCAAGGAAGTGGGCCCGGCGACCGTGTCGGCGCGACTCTTCGACGGGGTCACCGCCACCATCACGGTGCAGGTCGTCGCCAAGTAGCACGGATCGCCTGAACTGAACGCCGACGCCGGGGCCACGGGCCCCGGCGTCGGCGTTCGCTGTCACAGTGACGTGTCAGCGTGTCGTCATGGTGTTTCACACAGGGATATCCCCACGTTGTTGTTCTTGTGACACACAGGCGATATCGGCGACCGTTGATAGCCCATGACACAACTTGAATCCGACCGCGGCCGAGCGCTCCCCCCCTCCGCGGGACGCGTCCCCCCCAACGCCATTGAAATGGAGGAGTCGCTGATTGGCGCCATGCTCCTCTCGCCCGAGGCGGTGTCGGTGGCGTACGAGACGGTGGACCCCGAGGACTTCTACCGCCCGCTACACGCCCAGATCTTCACCGCGATCCTCGCGCTGGCGAACGCTGGCGAGCCGGTCGATTACGTGACGGTCCAGGCCAAGCTCCAAGAGCAGGGCGCCGCCGCCGTCGAAGTCGGATTGTTGTCCTCGCTGCAGATGAACACGCCCTCGGCGGCTAACGCGCGACACTACGCCGAGGTGGTGCACGAGAAGGCGCAACAACGCCGACTCATCGCCGCGGCCGGTGAGATCGTCGACGACGCCTACGTGGCCACCGACGACGTGGTGGGACTCATCGACGACGCCGAGCGCAAGATCAATCAGATCGGCGACACCAATCGCCTCGACACGGTGTCGCCGCTGCAACGACTGCTCGTCGCCGAAGCCAACATCCTCGAAGAGCGTGGGGAGACGCGCGGTCAATTCAACGGTCTCGAGACCGGCTACCGCTCCCTGGACCTCGTCTTGCAGGGCCTGCAGCCCCACAGCCTGACCATCGTGGGCGCCCGTCCGGCGATGGGCAAGACGGCCTTCGCCCTAGGCATCTTGACGCACGTGGGCGCCGTAGTGAACCGCCCGGCTCTCTTCTTCTCCCTCGAGATGAGTCGTCAAGAACTCGCCGAGCGCATCCTCGCCTCGACCGCCCGCATCGACTCGTCCAAACTGCGCACCGGTGACCTGAGCGACGCCGACTGGAACCGCGCGCAGGACGCCTTCAGTTACCTGCAGTCCGCCAAGGTGTTCATCGACGACAACCCGAGCCTGACGGTGATGGACGTCCGCTCGCGCGCGCGACGGATCAAGCAGCAGAACGGCGACCTCGGTGTGGTCATCATCGACTACCTGCAGTTGATGAGCTCGCGTGGGCGCGCCGAGAATCGCCAAGTCGAGGTGTCCGAGATGAGCCGAGCCCTCAAGATCCTCGCGCGAGAGTTGAGTTGTCCGGTCATCGCGCTGTCGCAGTTGTCGCGCAAACTCGAGGATCGCGCCGATAAGCGGCCGATGATGAGCGACCTGCGCGAGTCCGGTTCGCTGGAGCAAGACGCCGACGTGGTCCTGTTTCTGTACCGGGCCGAACAGTACGGCGAGGTGGCGAACGATAAGAAGTCCGAGGCCGAGATCATCGTGGGCAAGAACCGTAACGGGCCGACCCGCACCGCCCACCTCACGTGGCGCGGTGAGTTCGCGCGTTTCGACAACGTCGCCGACACCAGTAACTTCTAACCCCCGAGGGCGGGCGGCGGGCCGCGAGATTCCGGGGCGTCGCGGTCAGCGCGGCCACCCACTGAGTTAGAGTTGAGTCGTCGGAGAGTCGGGTGACGGGGGTCGTGATGGGTGTCGTGGGACTTCAGCGTGGCCTGATTCGTCCGTTACGGCGAGTGGCTACGAGGCGATCCGGTGGGGTCTTCGCGGTCGCCGTGCTCGTCGTCGCTCTCGTGCAGGCCCCGGCGACGGCCGCCACCGCTAATCC
>JAJZFO010000275.1:0-2909 GCA_021805305.1 Actinomycetes bacterium
CACCGCGTCCGCGGGGTCGCCACGGGTGTCCACCGTCTTGCAGCTGATCTGGTGACCGAGGATGCCCCCGTCGGCGTTGATCTGCTGGGTGGCCGCGAGACACGCGACGGCGTACTTCGGTCCGAGTGCCGCGTCGACACCGGTGAACGGCGCCACCACCGGGATGACCAGCGCGGCCCCCGAGCTGGCGTGCGCTGTGCTGGCTCTCGCCGGCGTCCCCGGCAGTCCGACCGTCGCCGCGATCAGCGCCATGACGGCGACCAACAGCGCCAACCTCTTCCGCATTCGCGCGGCCGGCGTAGCCGACCACGACAATGACTTTGCATTCATGAATTCCCCCCTAGTTGATTAGGCACTACGTACTGCTCACTGCATACTGCAGAAGTCGCCGTGTCAGAACGACGTCGTGTCGGCCTTCAACGGCATCCACGGCCAGTCCGCGGGAGCCCCCTCTTCCTCCACGATCTTGTTGGCGATCGATCCGATTCCCTCGATCACGACTTCGATGGTGTCACCAGGCGTCAACCACACCGGCGGTTTGCGCGCGAAACCGACGCCCCCCGGCGTCCCGCTGGCGATCACGTCACCCGGACGAAGCGTCGTGAACGACGAGAAGTACTCGACCGCCCGACTCACGCTGACGATCATGTGCGAGGTGCGCGAATCCTGCATCACGTTGCCGTTGAGGATCGAACGGATGGACAGGTCGGTGACGTTCACTTCGTCGTTCGTCACCAACTCGGGACCGATCGGCATGGTGCCTTCGAAGTTCTTGCCCGGTGTCCACTGCGTCGCGGCGCGCTGCCACTCGCGAGCCGATCCGTCGTTCATGACCGAGTAGCCCAGGATCGCGTCGTAGGCGTCCTCGGCCTTGATGTAGCGTCCGCCCTTGCCGATGATGATGGCGAGCTCGGCTTCGTAGTCCAGTCGCGAGCTCAGCGCCGGCTTGACCATGTCGTCGTAGGCCCCGATCACGCTCCCGGCGCCGCGCACGAAGGACTCGGGCCACGTCGGCACCGCGCGCCCGCCCTCGATGGCGTGATCGGCGTAGTTGACACCCAAGCACAACACGCGCGGAGGGTTCGGCGTGAGGGGACCGAAGTCGGTCCCCTCGTAGGCCTGTCCGGACTGGGACTGCACGGCGCGCGCGGCGTCCAGGGCGGCGTCACCGCCGGCGGCGAGCCCGTTGAGCGTCACGAGCGCCTGGTCACCCGTGGCGTCGGCGAGGTCAACGTAACCCTCACTGCCCTTCACGTGTAAGCGAAGCCCTCGTGAGGTCCTGATCGTCGCAAACCTCATTGCCGTGTCCTCCGTAGATTCTCAACCAAATTGGTTGAATTGGTCATTCCTTCGTGAGCGAACTATAAGCGGTAGATTCTGGGTTGTCAAACACCTCCCTCCAGTCACCCCCTCCGATTGGTGAAATGAATGCTTTATTGGTGGGATTGGTCGATATAGTGTGATGTCGTGAACCCGCGATGACGGCGTGGTGCGAGTCGCGAACGCGGCCCAGATGGAGGTTGAGTGTGACCACGGTTTCGAACGATCAGTTGAGGGACGTGGCCGACAACATTCTGATGACCGCCACGCACACCGGACTCCAGAGCGGACATCGATTGCCCACCGAACGCGAGCTCGCCCAGGCCCTGCGGCTCTCACGTACCACCATTCGAAACGCGATGGCCCTGCTCGAGAGCCAGGGTGTGGTCTCGCGTGAGGTGGGTCGCGGCACCTTCCTGCGTCGCGACCCACACGCGGTGCTCGGCGTCGAGGTCGGACACACCTCGACGACCTCGGTCGTGGGCAACGTCAGTCCCGCCGACGTCATGTCGGCTCGATTGCTCATCGAGCCGGCGGCCCTCGCGGCCACGGTGGAGAACGCCACCGCCAGTGACTTCGAGGAGATCGAGAGGTGCCTGAGCGGCAGCGAGGGCGCGACGAACTTCGACGACTTCGAACGATGGGACCTCGCCCTGCACCAAGCCTTCGTCCGAGCGTCGCACAATCCCTTGATCGAGAACATGTACCACTTCATCGCCGAGGCACGACTCTCGGTGACGTGGGGCAGTCTCAAGCGTCGTAGCGACTCCGACGAGCGCCGCGCGAACTACCGTGCCCAACACCGCGAGATCGCCCACGCCCTCGCCAACCGTGACGGTCGCGCCGCGCGTGAGGCCATGTTGCGCCACCTGGGCGCGGTCGAGGCGAACCTCCAGAAGGCCGCGCAGAGCTAGTTCGAGCTCAGGGAATCTCGCACCGCGCAGAAGAGGTCGATCGCGGACTCGTCGTCGTGCGCGCGCGCGAGGGCCAGCGCGAGCGCGACGCGGGCCTTGCGCCCGTCGAGAGCTCCACCCGCGACGAGGCCACGCGCCAGGAGGTCCATCTCGGAGCCCGCGAACCCGTAGGTGTGCGCGAGCACTTCTCCGGAACCCGTGCGAGTGCAGAACACGACGGGCATCGCGCGGCGAAGCGCCTCGAGCGCCGGGACCATCGACGAGGGAACGTGGCCACCCCCGAACCCCTCGATGACCGCGCCACGATAGCCCAATGGGACCAGGGCACCCGCGAGGCGGCCATCGTCACCGAGGGCGCAACTCAGCAGGGCGACGTCGGGGACGATGTCGCCGACCGGTCCCACGTGAGCGAGCGGTGGGCAGCGCAACGCGATGCGCACGTTCTCCTCGCTCACTCGACCCAGCGCACCGGCACCGGGCGACTGAAAGGTGGCCAGACTCGACGAGTGGGTCTTGCGCACGAATCGCGCCGCGTGCACCTCGTCGTTGAGGACGACGAGACAGCCCAGTCCCCTCGCCGTTGCCGACGCCGCCACTCGGACGGCGGCGAGCAGATTGCCCGGTCCGTCGGGGCTCGCCAAGGTGGGGTTGCGCATGGCCCCCGTCACCACGACC
>JAJZFO010000275.1:2919-4300 GCA_021805305.1 Actinomycetes bacterium
CAACAAGTCGAGAGCGAAGGACGTCTCCTCGATGGTGTCGGTGCCCTGGGTGACGACCACGCCGTCGACACCGGCGGCCACCTCCTGGTCGATCCGACTCGCGAGGGCTACCACGTCGCGCAGCGTCAAGTCGCACGAGGGCATCTGGAGAAAGGCGAGGGACTCGACGTCGGCGACCTCGCTCAGCTGAGGGACCGCCGCGATCAGCTCTCGCGCGCCGAGTTGGGGGATGACCCCCTGGTGCGCGTCGGTCGACGTGGAAGCGATCGTGCCGCCCAGTGAGATGACCAGGATCCGCGCACGCGTCGTCGTCTCGTTCATGTCGCGTCCTCCTCGGTCCTCCAGGCTAGATGTTCGTCGTCCTCGGGGACCATTGGGGTAGCATCGCTGAATCGGGAGCCGAGACAGCGTGCGCACCGTATCCGTGCGCGTGGATCCAAAGGAGCACGATGGCCGTCGTCGACCGCACCACCCAGCGTGCCGATCAGTCCCACGTCCGCGCCCTGAGCGCATTCTCCGTCGCCACCATCCACGAGTCCCAGGACCGCACCGGACTCCTGCAACCGCGACTGCGTCCACTGGTGCGCGGCCAACGTATCGCCGGCACCGCGCTCACCTGCGAGGTCAAGCCGGGCGATAACTCGTCGATCCACGTCGCCGGCGACGTGGCGCAGCCGGGCGACGTCGTGATGGTCGCGCCCACCAGCCCCTGTGAGGACGGATACTTCGGCGAGCTTCTCGCGACCCACATGGTGGCGCGCGGCGTGGTCGGCCTCGTGATCGACGCGGGCGTGCGCGACGTGAGCGAACTCACCGCCATGGGCTTCGCGGTCTGGTGCAGTGCCATCAGCGCGCGCGGCACCCTCAAGGAGTCGCCGGGCGACGTACAGGTACCCCTCGTGTGTGCGGGAGTCCTCGTGACCCCCGGGGATGTGGTGGTCGCCGACGACGATGGCGTTGTCGTGGTCGCGCGCGAGGACGCCCTCGAGGTGATTGCGGAGTGCCGGAGCCGCGAGGCTCGCGAGAGCGCGCAGCGCCGCCTCCTCGCCGCGGGCGAAGGCACCCTCGACCTCTTGGGCCTGCGTCAGAAGTTCCTTGACGCGGGATTACGCGACATCACCGAGTGAGCCGATCGACGACGGGACCCGAGGACCACCTGGGAGGCAGACCGATGAACGATGAAACGACACCACGAGGTTGGATCGACGACGACGAGCTGGCGGCGATGGCCTTGAGGGCCGATCCGAACCCCGTCATCGACCCCGACCAGCCACCGTGGATCGCGCCGGACCACGGCGTCGCGCTGCTGCCTGGTTGGTACATGGCGCCGCTCGCGGGCACCCGGCGTGGCGCCGCCGCGAAGGTGACGATTGGCGTCATC
>JAJZFO010000252.1 GCA_021805305.1 Actinomycetes bacterium
CCATGGCGTGGTCGATGAAGACCCGCTCACCCAGTGACGCGGCGGGGTGGATGTCGACGCCGGTGAGGACCCGCGCCAACGACGCCACCGAGCGCGCCAGGAACTTGAGGCGCCGGTGCCAGAGCCGGTGGGCGACGCGATGCGCCCAGAGCGCGTGCAACCCCGGGTAGGTCAGCGCGGTCTCGAGCGCGCCGCGAGAGGCCGGGTCGCGTTCGGTGATCGCGCGCAGATCGCTGCGAAGGCGCGAGAGCACTAGTCGGTGAGCCCGGCGAAGAGCGGCGTCGAGAGATAGCGCTCGCCGAAGGAGGGAATGATCACGACGATCTGCTTGCCGGCGTTCTCGGGGCGCGACGCCACCTGCGTCGCGGCCCAGAGTGCGGCACCCGAGGAGATGCCCACGAGCAGTCCTTCCTCGCGCGCCGCGCGCCGCGCGGTGGCGAAAGCGTCCTCGTTGGCGACCTCGATCACCTCGTCGTAGACCTGGGTGTTGAGCACGTCGGGGACGAATCCTGCCCCGATGCCCTGCAAGGGATGGGGCCCCTTGGTACCGCCCGAGAGGACGGGTGACGCCGCTGGCTCGACCGCGATCACCTGCAGGCCGGGTTTGCGCGCCTTGAGGACCTCGCCCACACCGGTGATGGTGCCACCAGTGCCCACGCCGGCGATAAAGATGTCCACGGCACCGTCGGTGTCGCGCCAGATCTCCTCGGCGGTGGTGTCGCGGTGCACCTGGGGGTTGGCCGGGTTCTCGAACTGCTGGGGGATGAAGTAGCGCGAGTCACTGGCGGCGAGTTCGTTGGCCTTGGCGATCGCGCCGGCCATCCCGTCGGGTCCGGGGGTCAAGAACAACTCCGCACCGAAACCACGCAACAGGGCGCGACGTTCTTGACTCATCGACTCGGGCATCGTGAACGCGCAGCGGTAGCCCTTGGCCGCCGCCACCATGGCCAGCGCGATGCCGGTGTTGCCGCTGGTGGGCTCCAAGATGATGGTGTCGGGATCCAGCCGCCCCGCCGCCTCGGCGGCCTCGATCATCGCCAGTCCGATGCGATCCTTGACCGAACCGGCGGGGTTGAAGAACTCGAGCTTGGCCAGGATCTCCACGTCGCCACCGGCGTGGAGCTTGTTGATACGAACGAGTGGCGTGTTGCCGATGAGTTCGGTGATGCTGTGGGCGATCTTGGTCATGGTGCGGTCCTTGCTCGTGGTGACACCTAGGACCTTAATGACAAATCTCGACAAAAGGGGTCAACTATGGACCTTGGACCCATGGCGCGCCCCACGGCCCGGTGGCGCCCCTGCGTCGAGCGTCCTCCCGGCGCGTCACGGGCCTCGATCGATGACGGCACGTGGCGACCCTGGCGGCGTTGGCGCCACGGGTTCACCGCCGCCGACCTAGTTGACCCCCGCAGAATTGGCAGACTCGTGGGCCCGTGGTCTCGGCGGCGCCGCACCTCGGGGCGCGCGCGACCCCCGGTGCGCTCGGTCACCAGGGGGTGCCACTCTTCTTTCCTAATCGCGGGGGTTATGCTACGAATCCTGAAGGGGCGTCGCGCGCGTCGCAGGACGAGCGAGTCACATACGAGGAGGTCGGGGTGTCGCAGAGTCGCGCAGGCGTCGCGTCGGTCTCGCCCGTCGCGACGTACGACGATCTGCTCGAGGTCGCGAGCAACCTGCGCTGGACCTGGAAGATTGACGCTCGTCGCCTGTTCGCGGCGCTGGACCCCAGTGCGAGTCCCGGTGCCCTGGAGTGGCCCCAGCAACTGTTGCTGGGTCTGGGACGTGAGCGGGTCGATGAATTGATCGCCTCGGACCCCGCGGTGACCGAACTGGCGAACGCCGTGGTCACCAACTTCCGCTCGTACTTCGCCCACGGCGCGACGACCTGGTTCGCGACGCATCACCGCAACGAACGCGAGCAGATCATTGCGTTCTTCGCGGCGGAGTTCTCCCTCACCGACTCACTGCCGATCTTCGCGGGGGGACTGGGCACCGTGGCCGCCGAACAGCTCAAGGCCGCCAGTGCGCTCGGACTTCCCCTGGTGGGCGTGGGTCTTCTCTATCGCGGCACCTCGCATCAGTGGCTGGACCGCGAAGGTCGCCAGCACGAGGCCTGGGACATGATGTCGCCCGACAAGATGCCCATCGAGCGCGCCCGGGACGCCCAGGGTCGGGTCGTCCAGGTGACCGTGTCGCTGCCGGGACGCGACATCCAGGTCGCGGTCTATCGCGCACGCGTGGGCCGCAACCAGCTGATCCTGCTCGACAGCGCCGTGGCGACCAATGACGAGGCCGACCGAATCCTGACCACTCGGCTCTACGACTCGGACCTCGAGACGCGCTTCTCCCAGGAACTCATCTTGGGCATCGGCGGGGTGCGCGCCCTGGCCGCGTTGTCGATCGAGCCCGCGATGTTGCACCTCAACGAGGGGCATTCGGTCTTCGCGATCATCGAACGGATCCGGCGCGTCATGGCCCACGAGGGGCTCAGTTTCGAGGAGGCGCAACTCGCGGTGCGACCGGGCCTGCTCTTCACCACGCACACTCCGGTGGCCGCCGGTCACGACTACTTCCCCGACGCCCTGGCGCGTCGCTATCTGGCGCCCTACGCGCGTCAACTCGCCACCTCCCTCGACACCCTCGTGGCCCTGGGGCGCGTGACTCCCTCCTGGGAGGGCGACACCTTCTGTCCCACGGTCTTCGCGATGCGCATGGTCGGGCATCGCAACGGTGTCTCGCGCCTGCACGGACGCGTCACGCGCGAACAATGGTCCATGCTCTGGCCCCGGGTCCCCTTCGACGAGGTGCCCGTGGGCCACATCACCAATGGCGTGCACCTCGAGTCCTGGGTGACCGGACCCTTCAGTGAACTCCTGACGTCCACGGTGGGGGCGCAGTGGCAGACCACTCCCGGTGACCCCGTCATGTGGTCCAAGATCGTCGACGCCCCCGACGCCGACCTGTGGCGCGTGAAGAACGAGGCCCGCGCGGAACTGGTGGAGTTCGCCCGACGCCGAGCCCGCAAGGACCTCGCGCGACGCCATTCGCCCGCCGAGCGCGTGGCCGCAGTCTCGGTGCTCGACCCGGACCGGTTGACCATCGGCTTCATCGGTCGATTCGTGGCCTACAAGCGCCCCACGTTGCTCCTGCGCGATCCGCAGCGATTGGCACGGATCTTGAAGAATCCGGGCCGTTCCGTGCAGATCGTCTTCGCGGGCAAGGCGCACCCCAATGACGAGGGGGGCAAGCAATTGCTCCAGGACATGATCGAGTTCGCGGCCACGTACGACGTGGCCGACCGCGTGGTGTTCATCGTCGACTTCGACACGACCCTCGACCGACACCTCGCCCAGGGCGCGGACATCTGGCTCAACACGCCGCGGCGCCCGCTCGAGGCGTGCGGCGTGGGCGGGATGAAGGCGGGGATGAACGGTGCCTTGAGCTTCTCGACCATCGACGGCTGGTGGGACGAGGCGACGCACGACGCCGACCCCGCCGCGGCACCGATCGGCTTCTCCATCGGCACCGACGCGGACTACGAGGACGAGGCCCTTCAAGACGAACTCGATGCGGCGTCGATCTACGAGGTGCTCGAGAGCCAGATCGTTCCGTTGTTCTACGACCGCGACGATCGCGGCGTCCCGACGCGCTGGCTGGCCTCGGTCAAGCAATCGATGTCGACGCTCGCACCCACCTGGGACTCGCTACGAATGACGCGCGACTACACCGAGTCCTATTATCTGCCCGGCATCGCCCGGGCCGCGCAACTGCGCGCCGGCGGCGCCACCGCGGCGCGCGAGCGGGCGCGTGACTTACGGCGTCTTCGCGCGGCGTGGGGGCAGCTACGCGTCGACTTGGGCGAGGTGGTGCGAGAGACCACCAAGGGACGCGTTGCGCTGTTCGTGGACCTGGGTGAACTCGAGCCGGCGGACCTCGCGGTGCAGCTGTGGGTGGATGACGGCGTGGCGCCGTACGCGATCGACGCGACACTGGTGGATCGCTACGGGCCGCGAGCGCGCTACGAGGCACTCGTCGCCGACGAGGCCCTCGCGGGCGACGTGGCGCTGGCGGGACGCGTCATCCCCTCGACGATCTACACTGACGGCGAGGTGCTGGCGGGAATGATGACGTGGTCGTGAGCGATACGTCGATCCCCGCCGCCCTGGCCAGCCTGGCCGCCGCGCGCGGCGTCGAGACCCACTACGTTGACGGACGCGGCCAGAGTCGCCACGCCACGACCGAGTCCCTGATCAACGGGCTCAACGCACTCGACGACATGGAGATGATCACCTCACC
>JAJZFO010000179.1 GCA_021805305.1 Actinomycetes bacterium
CTGATCGGAGTATGAACCCATGCGCGACATCTGCAACCAGAGGTTGCGTCGCGCGCGTTCAGAATAACTGTGGCTGACTTGGTGCTCACCATTGACGGCGATACCATCAGTGAAGATCTCGTTGATGCTCATTTCGTTCCCCAAGCGTAGGTCTGTTTTGAGAGTTTCAAATACAGAAAGGTTTCAACTTCGGTCACCCCGGGAATACTCCGGATGGAGTCATTCAAGAGGTGCACCAATGCGTTGTCGTCGATGGCAATGACCTCGGCGATGATGTCGAAGCTCCCCGCGGTCATGACCACGTAGTTCGCTTCCTCAATGGCCGCCACTCGATCGGCGACCAGACGGACGTCACCGTGGACCCGGATCCCGATCAGCGCTTCGCGGCCGTAGCCGAGTTGCAACGGATCAGTGATCGCGACGATCTGCATGACGCCCGCGTCGCGGAGACGTTGGACGCGCCGACGCACGCCCGCCTCCGACAGTCCAACCTCCTCAGCGATCGCCCCGTACGGTCGGCGTCCGTCGTGCTGCAAGAGCCCGATGATCTGTCGATCGATGGCGTCGAGAGTACCCGGGAGGGCAACGAGTTCCGTGGAGGAACGATCATTGCTCTTGGGGCTCGACTTGTGAGGTTTGGCTGCTGGCATTGGTTTCTCCCGCTCGGATGTCTGCGACACCCAGGCTGCGGATAGAGCAATTATAGCGGCCTTGGACGCCTAATTCCGTGGTGAATTGTCAATTCCGTGTTAAAAACGCTGGTGAGCGCTTGATGAGGTACGGAAACTCTGGCAGAGTGGCTGATAGCGGGACTGTTTCGTCCCGCGGGAAAGCAGAGGTCGCCATGCGCCGTTTGTCGAATTTCATCGATGGCGAGATGGTCGCTCCCCAGAGCGGCCAGTACGTCGAACTGATCAACCCGGGGACCGGAGAACCCTTCGCCGAGATGCCGGTGTCCAACGCCGCCGACGTCGACGCGGCGATGGCGTCCGCGGCCGCGGCGTTCACCTCGTGGCGGCGTACGACCCCCTCACAGCGCAGTCTCGCGCTCCTGCAGATCGCCGATCTCCTCGAGGCCAACGCGCAGCGCCTCGTCGACACCGAGACCGAGAACTGCGGCAAGATCATCCCGGTGACCCTCAGTGAGGAGATCCCGCCGATGATCGACCAGATCCGTTTCTTCGCCGGGGCCGCCCGGGTACTCGAGGGCCGCGCCGCCACGGAGTACATGCCGGGCATGACCAGTTACATCCGTCGCGAGCCCATTGGCGTGTGCGCGGCGGTCACGCCCTGGAACTACCCCATGCTGATGGCCGTGTGGAAGTGGGCACCGGCGCTGGCGGCCGGGAACACCATGGTCATCAAGCCCGGTGATTCGACACCGGCGTCGACGCTGCTGATGGCTGAACTGATGGCCGAGATCCTCCCGCCGGGGGTTTTCAACGTGGTCTGCGGCGACCGCGACACCGGACGAGCGTTGGTGGTGCACCCCACCCCCGCGATGATCTCGGTGACCGGGTCGGTTCGCGCGGGGATGGAGGTGGCGTCCTCGGCCTCGGCGTCGCTCAAGCGCGTGCACCTCGAACTCGGTGGCAAGGCGCCGGTGGTCGTCTTTGACGACGTCGACATCGCCGCCGCTGCCGCGGGCATCGCCATCGGTGGCTTCTTCAACGCCGGCCAGGACTGCACGGCGGCCACGCGCGTGTTGGTCGCGCCCTCGGCCTACGGCGACTTCGTCGACGCACTCGCCGACGAGGCGCGCCGCACCGTGATCGGCCTGCGCGACAACGAGGACGCCTTGTTCGGTCCCGTGAACAACGTCAATCAGCTCGAGCGCGTGACGGGCATGCTCAATCGCAAGCCCACTCACGCGACCTTCGCCGCGGGCGGTGAACGGGTGGGGGACAAGGGCTACTTCGTCGCGCCCACCGTGGTGGCGGACCTGCACCAGGACGACGAAATGATCCAGACCGAGATCTTCGGGCCCGTCATCACCGTGCAGAAGTTCAGTGACGACGACGAGGCCTTGGCGTGGGCCAACGGAGTGGAGTACGGGTTGGCCTCGTCGGTGTGGACGAATAATCACGGCCGCGCGATGCGCTTCACCCGGGACCTGGACTTCGGATGCGTGTGGGTCAACACGCACATCCCCATCGTCGCCGAGATGCCCCACGGGGGTTTCAAGCGTTCGGGCTACGGCAAGGACCTCTCGGTGTACGGATTCGAGGACTACACCCGGGTCAAGCACGTGATGCACAACATCGACGTATGAGCGTGGAGTCGCGGTGTCGCCGCCGCGCATGACGAGGGCCGAGTTCGTCCCCGCAGCGAAGGTGCGCGGTGTCGAGCATGGTCGTGACGCCCGGCCACGCCGCGTTCGACGGTAGTAGCGTGGCGTCGTCTCACTTCAAGAAAGGATGATCAACGATGATCATCGGTGTACCGAAAGAAATCAAGACGGACGAGAACCGCGTGGCGCTCACTCCCGCGGGCGTGCGCGAGTTCACCTCCTCGGGCCATCAGGTCCTCATCGAGTCGGGCGCGGGGGTGGGTTCGTCGATATCGGACGACGCCTTCGTGGCGAACGGCGCCACCATCGTGGCGAGTGCCGACGACGTCTGGGCTCACGCGGACCTCGTGTTGAAGGTGAAGGAACCTATTGCCGCGGAGTATCACCGTTTGTCCGCGCGAACCGACCAGGTTCTCTTTACCTACCTGCACCTCGCGGCATCGCGAGAGTGCACCGACGCCCTGGTGGCGTCGAACAACGTGGCCATCGCCTATGAGACGGTGCGACTGCGTGACAACTCTCTCCCGCTGCTGACGCCGATGAGCGAAGTGGCGGGACGCATGGCCCCCATGATGGGCGCGCACCACCTGATGCGTCCCGGCGGCGGCCACGGCACCCTCATCGGTGGGGTGCCGGGCGTGGCACCGGCCAATGTCGTGGTGATCGGTGCGGGGGTGGCCGGGCTGGCCGCCGCGACCGTCGCGGCGGGACTGCACGCCAACGTCAAGGTCCTCGATCGCAACCTCGAACGACTGCGCCAGGTGGACATCCACTTCGACGGTCGTGTGCAGACCATTGCGTCGTCCACTCTCTCGCTCGAAGAGGCCTGTCTCGACGCCGACATCGTGATCGGCGCCGTCTTGGTGGTGGGGGCCAAGGCTCCCAAGTTGGTCTCCAACGACCTCGTCGCGCGGATGAAGGACGGCTCGGTCCTGGTCGATATCTCGGTGGACCAGGGGGGGTGCTTCGAAGCCACTCGCGCCACCACCCATTCGAACCCGACGTTCGTGGTCAACGGCTGCGTGTTCTACTGCGTGGCCAACATGCCCGGCGCCGTGCCGACGACATCGACGCACGCGCTGGCCAACGCGACCCTGCCCTACGCGTTGGAGCTCGCGCGACTGGGCTGGCGGGAGGCCGCGAGGGCCGACGAGTCGTTGGGCGAGGGGGTCAACGTGGTCCACGGCGCCGTCGTCTACGGGCCAGTGGCCGACGCCCTCGAGATGACGCACACGCCACTGCACTCGCTGCTCTAGCTAGAGCGAGTCCACCCACGGACAGTGGCGACAGCCGCTGTCGCAACAGGCGCCTCGTTCGAGGTGCGCGGCGCGGGTCTGCACGATGAGTCCGGTGCGCGGGTCGAGGTAGGTCCGTCGACCGTGGGCGACCGCGTCGTCGTGGGCCGCCATGATTTGCGCGTAGTCGGCCCGGGCGGGATCGAGACGCGACGGGTCTGGCGCCGAGGTCGTCAACGCGTCTCGGATCGCGTCGACAGGAGAACCTTGCCGAACTTGCCCGGTGTGGCGAAGAAGGCGTAGGCGTCCTCCGCTTGCTCCAAATCGAACGTGGCGGCCAGGGGTACGGTGATCTCCCCGCGACGCCAGGGTTCGATCAGGGCCTCGCGCACGTGGGCGATCACCGCGGCTTTTTCCTCGTCGCGGCGCGCACGCAACGTCGAACCGGTCAAGGTGGCGCGTGATTGCATGATGTTCAACAAGTTCACCTCGGCGCGCGACCCCCCGCCGGCGACGCCGATGACCACGATGCGCGCGAAGGGGGCCAGACGGTTCTGTGCCAGTTGTAGGTGGGCGGCGCCCACCAGTTCGATGACGACGTCCACGCGCTCGATGTTCCCCACGTCCTCGAGGAGGACCACCTCGTTCGCCCCCAGATCACGCAGGGCGGCTTCGTGGGTGTTGGTGCGCGTGACGGCGGTCACGTGAGCGCCGAGCAGGCGTCCGATCTGGACCGCCGCGACGCCGACGCCACCCGTCGCGCCCGAGACCAGTAGTCGCTCGCCGGAACCCAGCCGCCCCTGGAGGACGAGGGCGTCGTAGGCGGTGATGAACGCCTCGGCGAATCCGCCCGCCTCGTCCATCTCCACCTCGTCGGGCAGTTCGATGAGGTGCGCCGCCGGCACGCGAACGAGCGTCGCCTGCGCGCCGCCGCCGACGATCGCGCACACTCGACGACCGAGCCACCCGGGGTCCACGCCGGGCCCGACCTGGTCGACGAGCCCGGAGAATTCCATGCCGGGGATGTCCTCGGGCCACCCGGCGGGTGGTGGGTAGACCCCGCGGCGCTGCAGGAGGTCGGCGGCGTTGATGCCGGCGAAGTGGCTCGCGACCACCACCTCGCCGGGGCCCGCCACGGGATCGGGGCGCTCCTGGCAGACGAGGGAATCGTGGTCGATCACGGTAGCGCGCACGTTCTGACTTTAGGTGAACGACCGCGCGATGAATCCGGTAGTTTGCACACCATGAGCCTCTACGACATTCCTGTTCACACTCTCGCGGGCGAGCCGAGTTCGCTGGCGCCCTACCGTGACGAGACCGTTCTCATCGTCAACGTGGCGTCCAAGTGCGGCCTGACGCCACAGTACGAGGGACTGGAGAAACTACAAGAGACCTACGGCGCCCTCGGATTCAGTGTGCTGGGTTTCCCCTGCAATCAGTTCATGGGGCAAGAGCCGGGCACGGCCGAGGAGATCCAGACCTTCTGCTCTACGACGTACGGGGTGACCTTTCCCCTCTTTGAGAAGATCGACGTCAACGGCGAAGCGCGTCACCCGATCTATGAGCAGTTGGTGACTGTCGCCGACGCGGAGGGCTACAGCGGGGACATTCGATGGAACTTCGAGAAGTTCCTGGTGTCGCCCGACGGTGTGGTGCAGCGCTTCGCCCCCCAGGTCACTCCCGAAGACCCGGCGCTACGCATCGCGATCGAGTCGGCGCTGCACTAGGCGTCGAGCGAACGGCGCAGCTGCACGTAGGTGGGGCGAAAGCCCAACTTCGACCACAACGACGTGGCGCGCTGGTTGTCGATGTGCCATCGAACCTCGGCGAAGGCGAATCCGTCGTCGATGGCGTCGTTGAGGACGCTGTGCACGAGGCGAGTCGCCAGGCCCCGACGACGCTCGCGCGGATCGACCGCCAGGGAACTGAGACAGACCGTGTCGTCGTGACTCCCGCGCAACGGTGGTTGGCGAAAGCTGACGCACTGCGCCACGGGACGACCCTCGATCTCCACCAGGCGGTAGAGGTACTCGGGATCCTCCAGCAGTTCACGGACGTCGGCCAGGGTGGCTGCGCGCTGGGCGCCACTGAGCGATTCCGGTTCGATGCCCTGGGCCGCGTCGATCAGGGCGTCAAAGGCCAGCGCGACGTCGAGGTCGTTCCCGTCGCCTTGGCGCAGACGCTCCGCGGCGGGCCAGGTGACGTCGAAACGATGCGTGAGGGCGAGCGAACCCCGTACGCTCACGACGCGGTATCCGCGCTCCACCCAGTCCTGGGTACCGTTGCCCGCCAGGGCCCACACCAGATGGGCGCTCGAGCCCGACTCGCGCCACGTGCGGTACGCGCTCTCGCAGAGGTTGTCGAGGACGTTCTCGAACTCGTAGGAGAAGCCGTCGGGTCCGGTCCACGTCTGTCGACCACGCCACGGATCGTCGAGCGTCGCCCCATAGAGGTGACCGCGCAGGCGGCCGCAGGAGTCCTCGACCCACACCGGACTGGTGGCATGCGCGAGGGCTGCTTCGAAGTCCTGGCGCGAGAAGTCATTCGCGACCAATGGTTCGATCGCCGCGTCGCGCGCGAGCTGGTTCGCGACGCGCTGGGCGATGGCGGAGGCGTCGCTCTTGACGCCGCGACGAACGGGACTCACGAGTCACACCGTAGCGGCTGTGTCAAAGTAGAGCCATGACCGTTGAAGCCACGCTGTTCGACATGGACGGACTGCTCATCGACTCCGAGATCCTCTGGCACGAAGCCGAGATTGAGATCTTCGGGTCGCTCGGGGTCGACCTGGACGAGGCCACCGATCGCAGCACCAAGGGTCTGTTCGTGGCCGAGGTGGTCGACTACTGGTACGGTCGCTACCCCTGGAGCGGCCCCAGTCGCGCCGACGTCGTGGCGATGTTGTTGGCGCGCGTGGGCGAACTCGTCGAGACCAAGGGGCGCCTCCTGCCGGGGGCGGTGCGCGCAATCGAGTTGACGTCACGACGCGGGCCGGTGGCCCTGGCCAGTTCGACGCCGCTCGCCCTGATCGAACGCTCGCTGGCCCACTTCGGCCTCGACGATTGCTTCGCGTCGCTGCATTCCGCGCAGTTCGAGCCCTTCGGCAAACCGCACCCCGGGGTGTTCTTGAGCGCCGCGGCCGCACTGGGCGTGGCTCCCGAGCGTTGTCTGGTACTCGAGGACTCCGCGGCGGGGGTGCTCGCCGCCAAGGCCGGCCGGATGACGGTGGTCGCGGTGCCCACGCCCTCGGACCGGTCCATCGCGGCCTTCGCGCTGGCCGACTTGTTGCTCGGTTCCCTCGAGGAGCTCAGCGAGGCGTGGCTGGACGCGCAGTTCGGGGTCGCGCACGCGTAGCGAGGCCGGGGTCGGCGAGACCCTGAGTACGATGGACGAACGCAACGAAGGAGTCCCGTGTTTCGCCCGGTCAGCGCCGAACTTGATTTTGTAGCCATCGAAGAGGCCGAACTGACCCGCTGGCGCACACACGATATCTTCGCGCGCACCATGGCCCAGCGTCAGGGCGCGACGCCCTGGGTCTTCTACGAGGGGCCACCGACGGCCAACGGCATGCCGGGGCTGCACCACGTCTGGGCGCGCGTCTACAAGGACCTCTTTTGTCGCTACCAGACCATGCAGGGGCACTACGTGGCGCGTCGCGCCGGTTGGGACACCCACGGGCTACCCGTGGAGGTGCAGGTGGAGAAGCAGTTGGGTATCTCGGGCAAGAAGGCCATCGAGGAGCAGGTGGGAATCGAGGAGTTCACCCGTCTTTGTCGCGAGTCGGTGCTGACGTACGTGGGGGAGTTCGAACGTCTCACCGAGCGCATCGGCTACTGGACCGACATGGAGCACGCCTACTACACGTTTCACCCCTCCTACGTGGAATCGGTCTGGTGGCAGCTCCAGCAGCTCTTCGACCGCGGACTCCTCTACGAGGACCTCAAGGTCGTCCCCTATTGTCCACGTTGCGGTACCGCGCTGTCGAGTCACGAACTCGGCCAACCCGGTGTCTACACCGACGAGCTCGACGAGAGCGCCTTCGTGCGCCTGGCGATCACCGACGCCGACGCGCACGGCGGGCTAGGGGGGGCGACGCACCTGGCGGTGTGGACCACCACGCCCTGGACGCTGCTGGCCAACGTCGCCGTCGCGGTCAATCCGGAGATCGCCTACGCGGTCGTCGACGGGTTGGTGGTCGCACGCGCGTTGGTCGACTCGGTCTTGGGTGAGGGCACCCCGATCGACGCCACCGTGATGGGACATGAACTCCTTGGTGTGCACTACGCGCGCCCCTTTGACGACGTGGCACTGCCCGAGGGGGTTGACGCCTGTTTCGTCGTCGGTGCCGATTACGTCACCACCGACGACGGTACGGGTCTGGTGCACCAGGCCCCCGCCTTCGGTGAGATCGACCGACTCGTCGGCAAGGCCCACGCGCTGCCGACCCTCAATCCGGTGGGCCCCGACGGGACCTTCACCAACGCGGTGCCCTGGCTGGAGGGTCGCGACGTGCGCGAGGCCAACCACGACATCAACGACGAGCTCGAACGTCGCGGACTGCTCATTCGCCGCATGGAGTACACGCACTCCCTGCCGCACTGCTGGCGCTGCGGCACGGTGCTGATCTATTGGGGAAAGCCCAGTTGGTACATCGCGACCAGTCGTTTCAAGGACCAGATGCTGGCGGAGAACGACGTCATCGATTGGCATCCCGGCCACATCCGCGACGGGCGCATGGGCGAGTGGTTGGCCAACAACGTTGACTGGGCGCTCTCGCGGGACCGATTCTGGGGGACGCCCCTGCCCATCTGGCGCTGCGAGGAGAACCACCTGACGTGCGTGGGTTCACGCGCGGAACTCTCAGGCCTGGCCGGGCGCGACCTCAGCGCGTTGGACCCCCATCGCCCCGCCATCGACGAGGTCGTGATCGCGTGTCGCACGTGCGCCGCGCCGGCGCACCGCGTCGAACCGGTGATCGACGCCTGGTTCGACTCGGGGGCGATGCCCGCGGCCCAGGTGGGCTATCCCCACGTCGCGGGCTCCGCGCAGGCCATGCAATTGCCCGCGCAACTCATCGCCGAGGCCATCGATCAGACCCGAGGGTGGTTCTACTCGCTCTTGGCGGTCAATACCCTGGTATTCGATACAGCGCCCTATCAACACGTGTTATGCCTGGGGCACATCGTCGATGAGAACGGCAAGAAGATGAGCAAGTCCCAGGGCAACGTAATCGATCCCTGGGAGGTCCTCAACACGCGCGGCGCCGACGCGTTGCGCTGGTGGATGTTCTCCCAGGGCTCGCCCTGGACCTCGACCCGGGCGAGCCTCGCGGCGATCGACGCGTCGATGCGTGACACCCTGGCCACCCTGTGGAACACCTTTAGCTTCTTCACGACCTACGCCTCGCTGAACCAGTTCGACCCGCGGGACCCGGCGATCCCCACCGTGAACGATCGCCCCGCGATCGACCGCTGGATCATCTCGCGCGTCGAGGACGTCACCGCGATGATGACCGGCGCCCTCGACGCGTACGAGCCTCTGTCGGGCACCGCGGCCCTGTCGCAGTTCATCGACGATATGTCCAACTGGTACGTGCGCTGTAGTCGGCGTCGCTTCTGGCGCACCGACCCGCACGCGCCCGCTTCGGACTCCTTGGCGGCGCAGGCCACCCTCCTCGAGGTGCTCCAGCGCGTGACGCTGCTACTCGCGCCGTTTTGCCCCTTCGTCGCCGAGCGCCTCTATCGCGAACTCTTTGGCACCAGCGACGACGACTCGGTCCACCTGGTGGATTGGCCGTTGTCGGTCCTGCAGCACCGCGACGTCGATCTCGAGGCGTCGATGGAGGTCGCACGACGCTTGACGTCACTCGGACGCGCCGCGCGCGCGGATGCGGGGATCAAGGTGCGCCAACCCCTGTCGCGGGCCTTGGTGTTCCTCGCCGCCGGCGACGTGATGCCGCCGCCGGGGATCGTCGAAGACGAGCTCAACGTCGACGAACTCGAATACGGCACGGAACTCGCCGAGGTCCTGAGTTTCGAACTAGTGCCCAATTTCCGTAGTGTCGGACCGCGCCTGGGCGAGGCGGTCAAGGAGTTGCGCGGCGCCCTCGGCGCCCTCGACACCGCCGCGGCCGCGGCGGCGATCGAGGCGGGCGAGGGCATCACGGTGTCGTTGTCCACGGGCGAGTTCACGCTCGGAGCTGAGGACGTGGAACTTCGCATCAAGAGCCAAGAGGGATTCGCCGTGTCGCGCGAGGGGGCCGAAGTGATCGCCCTCGACCTCACCCTGGACGACGACCTCCGTCGGCGCGGATATCTTCGCGACGTCGTGCGTCAGGTCCAGGACCTGAGGAAGAACAGCGGCCTGGACGTGGCTGACCGGATCGTGTTGCACGTGACCGGTTTGGAGGACCTGAGCACTCACTTTGACGTGCTGGCGAGCGAGGTGCTCGCCACCGAGGTCCACCTGGGCAGCGGTGAGGGGACGGGTACCGTGCTCGAACTCGATGACGATCGACTGGCGTTGGCCTGGATCGCCCGATCGCCCGCGGGCGATCGGGACTAGCGCGTCTCGTTGAGCTTGCTGAGCAGGCTCGCCAGGGCGCTGCGTTCGTCGCAGGTGAGGCGACTCGAGACGTGTTCCTCGAGGTAGTCCATGTGCACCCGCAACGCCTCGTCGAGCATGACGTCGCCCTGGGGGGTGATGGCGACGTAGATGGCGCGACGGTCGCTGGGGCAGAGTTCGCGCGCCACCAGGCCGGCGCGCTCGAGACGGTCGATCAGCCTCGTGGTTCCCCCGGTCGAGTGGACGATCGCTTCGGCGACCTGGTTCATCCGCAGTCGACCCTCGGGCGCGCGGCGCAACTGCAAGAGGACCTCGAACCACGCCAGGGGCATCGCGCAATTCTCCTCGAGCCGCAGGGCGAAACTGCGCGAGAGACGAGCATTCGTGTCGAGCAACAGGGCAAAGAGGGTGACTCGCTCGTCACTGGAGGGACACACCGTGCTCACCTGTTCCATGGGGCCATCCTAGCATTAAATTGTTTATGCAATTACTTATTGACAAGTAATTGCATACGCAACTATACTGGTGTCGTACAGAACCGTGTACCACAATCAGGAGATAACACCATGAGCAACTTCCCCGCCCCCGGCGTCTACACCGTGGATCCCGCGCACTCGACCCTCGGCTTCATCGCCCGCCACCTCGTCGTCTCAAAGGTCCGCGGCCGCTTCAGCGAGTTCGAGGGCACCATCACCATTGGCGACACTCCCGAGAGCTCGTCGGTGGTCGCGACCGCCCAGGCGGCGAGCATCACCACGGACAACGAGATGCGTGACGGTCACCTCAAGAGCAATGACTTCTTGGGTCAAGAGACCTACCCGACCCTCACGTTCAAATCCACCAGCCTGACCTCCAAGGGCGGCAACAACTACGCGCTGGTCGGCGACTTGACCATCCGTGACGTGACCAAGTCGGTCACCTTCGACCTGGAGTTCACCGGCGAGGGCGTGTCGATGGTGCCGGGTGGATCCGTGGTGGGCTTCGAGGCCACCACCGAGATCGACCGTCGTGACTTCAACGTCAACTTCGAAGGCGCTCTCGAGAACGGCACCGCCGTGGTGAGCCACAAGATCATCATCGAACTCAATATCGAAGCGGCGAGCCAGCCCGCGGCGTAAGGCAGCGCACGAGGTAGGAGACCGCGCCGGGGCGAATCGCCCCGGCGCGGTTCTCGTTACGATGGAACGGTGAGTGAGGAGCCAGGGACCAACCGACGCGCGATGAAGTCCTCGTTGGGGGTCCTCGGCGCGCTGGCCACGATCATCTCCGTGTGGTGGTTCGCGTTGCGTCCCCGTCGTCACCGCGATTAGCGGCGCCGGTAGCCCCCACGATGGCGTCCGCATCCTTCGCGCCCCTTCGACACCGCAGCTTCGCCTTGGCGCTGGGCTCGAACTTCATCTCCTCCACCGGCACGTGGATGCAGAGCGTCGCCCTGGGTTACTACTTGACGGTGACCACGCACAACGCGGTCTGGCTCGGTCTCTTGACCGTGGCCGCCTGGTTGCCGGCGTTGATCGGCTCGCCCGTGGGCGGCATCATGGCCGACCGCTACTCACGCCAACGCTGGATCCAGTTCAACAACCTCACCCAGGCCGCGGCGGCGAGCGCCCTGGCGATCGCTGAGCTCACCCATCATCTCTCGGCGCCCCTGGCGTGCTACCTCGCGATCGTCGAGGGCCTGTGCAGTTCCGCGTCGTGGTCCGCGTGGCAATCGCTCCTGCCCGACCTGGTCGAGCGTGACGAGGTGCTGGCCGCGGTGTCGCTGGGCTCGGCCCAGTTCAACCTCGGGCGTATCTTGGGTCCCGTCCTGGCGGCGGGGACCTTAGCCATCGCCAGTCCCGGCTGGTGCTTCGTGGCCAACGCGGTCTCGTTCATCGTCGTGGTGGTCGCCTTCTCCTTCGTGCGCACCGCGGCGCGCCCCCCGGTCACCACCACGCTGGCCCTGGTGGGCGACACGATGATCGGACTGCGCGCGGCGTGGCGCTCACTGGGCTGTCGCAACGCCATCATCGGCGTGGGCACCGTCGCCCTCTTCATCAGTCCCTTCATCACGCTGGTGCCCGCGATGGCCATCGACGTGCTGCACGCGGGCAAGGTCGGCACCGGCTGGCTGGTCGCCGCCCAGGGGGTGGGCGCGGTGATCGGTGCGCTGACGTTGCCGGGTCTGGCCAAGCGCACGTCGCGTATCAGGGTGCTGCGCGGTTCGATGGTGGCCATGGCGCTGATGGAGGCGCTCTACGCGTACTCGCCCGACCTCGTGCTCGCGGCCTTGGCCCTGGTGATACTGGGCGGATCCTACGTGGGGACCCTGACCGGTCTCAACACCTCGGTCCAACTGCACGCGCCCGCCCAGGAGCGTTCACGGATCCTGTCGCTCTACGTGTTGTCGCTGTCGCTCTTCTATCCCCTGGGCGCGGTCATCCAGGCGGCGCTGGCCCACGTCGTTGGTGTACGGCCCGTCTCGCTGGTCGCCGCGCTGTCGTTCGGACTCGTGGTGGCGCTCCTGAGTTTTTTTCGCCCCCAGTTCTGGCACGAAATGGCTTCGGCCCCGGCGCAAAACGTGATTTCCGTGGCAGAATAGCCCCATGACCTTCACCGCAATCAATCCCGCCACCGAGGCCGTCCTGGGTGAGTATGAGACCCACGACGCCGCCCACATCGAATCCGCCCTCGCCAAGGCGCACGACGCGTTCCTCGCCTGGAAGCGCACGCCCTTCGCCGAGCGCAGTGAGTTGATGAATCGCGTGGCCGAACTCCTCGAGAGCGAGGTCCCCGTCGCCGGTGCCCTGATGACCAGCGAGATGGGCAAGACCTTCGCCGCGGCCAAGGGTGAGGCGTCGAAGTGCGCGCTCACCATGCGCTACTACGCCGAGCGCGCCGAGGGCATGCTCGCCACCGAGATCGTCAAGACCCACGCCACCAAGAGCGGTATCCGCTACGAGCCGCTGGGCCCGCTCCTGGCGATCATGCCCTGGAACTTCCCGCTGTGGCAGATCGTGCGCGTGGCGGTGCCCAACATCATGGCCGGTAACCCCATCGTGTTGAAGCACTCCTCGAGCGTGCCGGGCTGCGCGGAGTACGTCGAGGGCCTCTTCACGCGCGCCGGGTTCCCCGAGGGGCTCTTCACCAATCTCTTCGTGGAGTCCAGCCGGATCGAACCGGTCATCGCGGATCCGCGCATCGCCGCGGTGACCGTGACCGGTTCAGAGACCGCGGGGCGTTCCGTCGCCGCCCTCGCGGGTAAGCACCTCAAGAAGTGCGTGCTGGAACTGGGCGGCTCGGACCCCTTCATCGTGGCCAAATCCGCCGACCTCGACCACACGGTGCCTCTCGCGGTGACCGCGCGGCTGCAGAACAACGGTCAGGCGTGCATCTGCGCCAAGCGCTTCATCGTGGTGCGCGACGTCGCGGACGAGTTCATCGAGCGTTTCTCGGCGGCCATGGCGGCCGCTCCGATGGGCGACCCGATGGACCCCTCGACCGTGTTGGGCCCCTTGGCCAACAAGGCGCAGTTCAAGACGTTGAGCGCGCAGGTGTCGGAGTCCATCGCCCAAGGTGCCGTGGCCACCACCGGTGGGGCGCCGCTGGGCGGTAAGGGCTACTTCTTCCCGGCCACCGTGCTGGTGGACGTTCCCGAGACCGCGCCCGCGGGTAGCGAGGAGCTCTTCGGCCCGGTGGCCGTGGTGCACGTGGTCGATGATCTCGACGAGGCCATCCGCTACGCCAACGACACGCCCTGGGGCCTGTCGGGCTCCGTGTGGGCCACGGACCCGGCCGAGATCGACAAGGTCATCGAGGGGCTCGACGTGGGCATCATCTTCGCCAACGCCGTGGTCGCCTCCATGCCCGAGCTCCCCTTTGGCGGCGTTAAGGCGTCGGGCTACGGTCGTGAACTCGGTGTCGCGGGCGTGCGCGAGTTCACCAACGTGAAGTCGTTCTTTATCGCGTGAGTCAGTACTACTTCGATCACGCGGCTTCCGCGCCGCGTCGAGACGAAGTGGCCGAGGCGATGGCTCCCTGGATGCACGGGGTAGTGGCGAACCCCTCGGGCAGCCATCGCGCGGCGCGCGACGCGCGGCGCGCCATCGAAGAGGCTCGCGACGTGGTGGCGTCCTTCGTGGGGACCAAACCCGGCGGCGTGGTCTTCACCGCTGGGGGCACCGAGTCGTGCACGCTCGCGGTCACGGGCGTGGCCCGCGCTCATCGCCGACGTCACGAACGCACGACGCTGGTCGTATCCGCGGTCGAACACCACGCGGTGCTCGACGCGGCGCACGCGATGGCGGCGGAGCACTCCTTCGTCGAGGTCCGCGAGATCGGTGTGGACGGCGACGGTGTCCTCGACGTCGCGGCCCTGCACGACGCGCTCGACGACACCGTGGCGCTGGTAAGCGTGATGAGCGTCAACAACGAGACCGGGGTGGTGCAGCCGCTCGACGCCGTCGTCGCGGCGGTGGCCTCGCGCGGACTCGATCTCGTCAGTCACACTGACGCCGTCGCCGCCGCTCCGTGGCTCGACCTGGCCACGTCCAGCGCGGGCATCGATGCGGTGTCGCTGTGCGCGCATAAGTTGGGTGGTCCGGTCAACGCGGGCGCGCTGGTCCTTCGCCGCGAACTCGACGTCGTGGCGATGATGCCCGGGGGTGGCCAAGAGCGCGGTCGACGTGGCGGGACCGTCGACGTAGCGGCCTGCGTCGGTCTGGCCGCGGCGATCCGCTGCGTCGAGGCCGAGCGTCTCGCGGGCCACGACCGCGTTCGCGAGCTCCAGGGTCGCCTGCGCGCCGCGCTGGCGGACCTGCCCGGTGCACGGATCACCGCGCCGGGTGCGCTGAGTGTCCCGGGCACCGTGCACGTGACCTTCGACGGACTGCCCAGCGACGAATTGTTGTTCTTGCTCGACCAGGACGGCGTCGCCGCGTCGGCCGCGGCGAGCTGCTCCAGCGGAGCGGTCACTTCGAGTCACGTGCTCGCGGCCATGGGCGTCGCGCCCGAGCGCGCGCGCGGATCCCTGCGGCTCACGATGGGCCACGAGACCAGCGCCGATGACGTCGAGGGCGTCATCGGCGCGGTCACTCGGGCCGTGCAGCGCCTGTACGAGGAGTCAGGACGTCAGCGCCAACTGGCAGACTAGGACCATGAAAGTCCTCGTGGCGATGAGTGGTGGCGTGGACTCCTCGGTGGCCGCGGCCTTGCTCAAGGAGTCCGGGCACGAGGTGGTGGGCGCGACGTTGAAGCTCTGGGGCGGCGCCTCGGACTCGGGTTGTTGCTCGGTCGCCGACGTCGACGACGCGCGTCGGGTGGCGCAGATCCTCGGTATCGATCATCACGTGTTCAACTACACCGAGGAGTTCGAGGAACACGTCGTCGCGCCCTTCGTGCGCGGTCACGCCCAGGGCACGTCGCCCAACCCCTGCATCGAGTGCAACCGTCACATCAAGTTCGACCTGCTCTTCGAACGCGCGCAGCGACTGGGTTTTGAGGCAGTGGCGACGGGACATCACGCCCAGGTGGCGTGGCGAGACGGGTCGCCGATGCTCGTTCGCGGGGCCGATGCGGCCAAGGACCAGAGCTACGTGCTCGGGTATCTCCAACGCCACCAGTTGGAGCGACTGCTACTGCCCATCGGGGCGATGTCCAAGGACGAGGTGCGCGCCCACGCCCAGCGAGTGGGTCTTCGCACGTGGGACAAGCCCGATTCCCAGGACGTGTGCTTCATCGAGGCCTCCAAGGGACGCGAGGTGTTCTTGCGCACTCGCATCCCACTCACCAGCGCCGACGTCGTGGACGCGCGCAGCGGCGAGGTCGTGGGCCGTACCGACGCCGCCGAGCTCATGACGGTGGGCCAACGTCGTGGGGTAGCGCCGGGTCGCGACGGGGAGCGTCGATTCGTGGCCCGGGTCGATCTCGACGCGCGACGCGTGGAGATCGGTCGACTCGACGACGTGATGGTGTCGAGCCTGCGACTGGTCGAGACGTCGCTCACCTTCGCTCGCGAAGCGTTGGGCGACGGCACCGCGCTGTGGGTCCAGAGCAGCGCCCACGGGCGGCCCCACCAGGCGACGCTGCGCCACGATGATGAGTGGCGACTCGAGTTGAACGAGCCGATTCGACCGGTCGCGGCCGGCCAGACGGTGGTCTTCTACTCGCTCGAGGACCAGAGCGTCGTCCGGGGTGCGGCTCTGGTGAGCCGGTGACGGCACCGGCGCAGCGCGCCGCGGAGCTTCGCGAACTGATCGCGCACCACTCCCGGGCGTATTTCGTCCACGACGATCCCCTCATCCCCGACGCCGATTACGACGCACTGGTCAATGAGCTGCGCGAACTCGAGCGCCGTCATCCCGAAGTGGGATCCAGCGAGAGCGGGCGCGTCGGGGCACCGGCGTCCACCGTCTTCTCACCGGTTCGCCACGCCGAGGCGATGCTGAGTCTCGACAACGTCTTCGACGAGGACGAGTTGCGCGCCTGGAGCGAGCGCGTCGAACGCGGTCTGGGCGCGCCGTCGTCACTGGTCTTTGTCGTGGAGCCCAAGATCGACGGACTGGCACTCTCGATCACCTACCGCGAGGGCCACCTCGCCCAGGGCGCCACCCGCGGTGATGGACGCGTGGGCGAGGACGTCACGGAAAACGTGCGCACGATCGCCAACGTGCCCCACCGCATCGATGCGTCGGGCACCATCGAGATCCGTGGGGAGGTCTTCCTCGCCAAGGCGGACTTCGAGAGTCTCAACGAGGCCCAGCGTGGGGCGGGCGCCAAACTCTTCGCCAATCCGCGCAACGCCGCGGCCGGCTCCCTGCGCCAGAAGGACCCGTCGATCAGTGCGTCACGACCCCTATCGTTCCTGGCCTATCAGCTGGTCGACCTCGACGCCACCTTGTCGCTCACGACCCATCACCAGACGCTGGAGCAACTCGCGTCGTGGGGATTCCTCGTCGCCCCCGAGATCGAGGTGGTGACGGGAGTGGCGGCCATGGTCGCGCGCAGTTCGTGGTTCGAGGCCCACCGCCACGACTTCGCCTACGAGATCGACGGCGCGGTGATCAAGATCGACGACCTGGCGCAACGAGCGGTCCTCGGTTCGACCAGTCGCGCCCCGCGGTGGGCCATCGCACGCAAGTTCGCGCCCGAGGAGCGCACCACGCGTCTGCTCAGCATCGAGGTCTCCATCGGCCGGACCGGGCGCGCTACGCCCTACGCCGTTCTCGAACCGGTGCTCGTGGCGGGTTCGCGCGTGGCGATGGCCACGTTGCACAATGAGGACCAGGTCCGAGAGAAGGACGTGCGACCAGGCGACCTGGT
>JAJZFO010000102.1 GCA_021805305.1 Actinomycetes bacterium
GCCTACCAGCGCATCGCACGACTCACCTGAGCGAATCATCTCCCCTTCAGTGCGGCCACGATGGACCAGCGCCGTCCCAACACGACTCTCGAGTCATTTCGCATGGTCGAAATCTCTGTTCGCAAACCCGTGGGGGCCGCGACGACGGCGCGGCCAGTTGCGAAGTGCCTTCAGCGACGGGGAAACAGATTTGACGCCGCCTTCAGGCCACTCGTGAATGATCGGGGCTAACGACGCCGGCGAAGGTGTTCATCGCCACCCCACTATCGGTCCGGATGATCCGAACGGCGATCGCCGATCCCTCCCTCACCGACGCGTCACAGTTGAGCGATATTCCCGGTGCCCTCAGGTTCTCTCGCGTAGCGCCGATCCGCCTCAAAGTGGGCTCCCCGGGGGTCGGGCCAGACCATCCGCCACCCGCGTCGAGCGCACCGGGCAAGATGGTGCCGGTCAACGCCGCCCGGCGGCGACCGATCGAGGCAGGCCATGAGAGACCACGACGTGCATGTGCATCCGAGCTCACAGTCGCTCGCGCGTGAGGAGCAACTCGCCTGGAAACTCGCGGTGGTGGCCGGCGACCCCGTCGGGCTCGACGATGACGTCGCCGAGATGATCATCAATCGCGTCATCGACAACACCGGCGTCGCCGTGGCAGCCCTGCGGCGCCCCCCGGTCGCCAACGCCCGGGCCCAAGCCCTCGCGCACCCGCATCGCGGCGGAGCCACGGTGATCGGCGTCGATCCGCTCCGTCGCGTTTCGTGCGAGTGGGCCGCCTGGGCCAACACTGCGGCGGTGCGCGAATTGGACTTCCACGACACCTACTTGGCCCAGGACATGAACCATCCCGGCGACATGATCTCAGCGATCGTCGCCGTCGCCCAGCAATGCGGCGCCACGGGCCACGACCTCCTGGCGGGTGTGGCGAGTGCCTACGAGGTCTCGGGGGCCCTCACCGGGGCGATCTCACTGCACACGCACCGCATCGACCACCTCCCCCATATCGCGGCGGGCATGGTCGCGGGAATCGCCACCGCGCTCCGACTCCCCGTCGACGTGACCTATCAGGCGATCAACCACGTCGTGCACGTCACCGTGACGACGCGTCAATCGCGCAAAGGGGCCATCTCCACGTGGAAGGCCCACGCGCCCGCCCACGCCGCCAAGCTCGCGGTGGAGGCGGTGGATCGCGCGCTGCGCGGCGACACCTCCCCGGCCCCGATCTACGAGGGTGACGACAGCATCATCGCGTGGCTGCTCGACGGACCCGCCGCACACTATCGGGTCCGATTGCCCGAGGCGGGTGAGGCGAAGCGCGCCATCATGGACACCTACACCAAGGCCTATTCCGCCGAGATCCAGGCCCAGGCGTGGATCGACCTCGCCTTTCGCCTGCGTGGGACCATCGCGTCCACCTCGGAGATCGACGAGGTGGTGATCCACACCTCTCATCACACGCATCGCATCATTGGCAGCGGGTCGGGGGATCCCCAGAAGTACGACCCCGGCGCGAGTCGCGAGACCCTAGATCACAGCCTGATGTATATCTTCGCGGTCGCCCTCGAGGACGGCCACTGGCACCACGAGACGAGTTACCTCCGTGAGCGCGCCCAGCGCCCTTGCACCGTCCGTCTCTGGCGCTCGATCCGCACCGTCGAGGACCCCTGGTGGGATCAGCGCTACCACCACGAGGACCCGATGCAGCGGGCCTTCGGCGGGCGCGCCGTGATTCGCCTGCACGACGGACGCGAGATCGTCGACCAGATCGACGTGGCGCACGCGCACCCTCGCGGGCAGAGCCCCTTCACCCGAGATGACTACGTGGGCAAGTTCACGAGTCTGACCGCCCACCTGGTACCCGACGAGGAACGCGAGCGGTTCCTGACCACCGCCCTCGGCCTTCGCGACGTCGAGGCGGCCGACCTGGGAGGACTGAACGTGGTGGTGCCGGCGTCGCATCTGGTGGTGGACGGGCTCGTCGAGGGCCTCTTCGAGCGCCGCGGCCCCACCGAGGTCCGCGCGTGAGTCAACGTTCGCTCCCGGCCGTCTTCATGCGCGGGGGCACGAGCAAGGGCCTGATGCTGCACCGACGTGACCTGCCCGAGGACGAGGGCGAATGGGCCGACGTCCTCTGCGCGATGATGGGCTCACCGGATCCCTACGGCCGGCAGCTCGACGGGATGGGCGGCGGCATCTCCTCACTCTCCAAGGTCTGCGTGCTCGCGCCGCCCACGCGCGAGGACGCGGACGTCGACTACACCTTCGTGCAGGTGGCGGTGAAGGAGCGTCGTATCGACCTGAGGTCGAATTGCGGCAACATGAGCTCCGCCGTCGGACCCTTCGCGTACGACGAAGGACTCGTCGGCGCCGATGCGCAGCGGTGCGTGGTGCGGATCAACAACACCAACACGAACAAGATCATCCGCTCCACCTTCGAGGTCGACGGGCCACACGCCCGCTACGACGGGGAGTTCACCATTCCGGGCGTGGGCACGACGGGCGCCCCTATCCGCCTCGACTTCCTCGCCCCCGGTGGTGCGACGACCGGTGCCCTCCTACCGACGGGTCACGCGGCGCAGTGGCTGGACGTCGACGGTCTCGGTGCCGTCGAGGTCTCCATGGTCGACGCGGCCAACGCCGCCGTATTCGTGCGCGCCCGCGACGTCGGCCTCAGCGGGGTGGAACTACCCGACGAGCTCGAGTCGCGAACCGACGTGTTGGCACTGCTCGAATCGATCCGACGCGCGGCGTCGGTACGGATGAGCATCACCGCCGACGTCACCAGCGCCGCGGCCGTTCCCAGCGTGCCCTTCGTCTGCGTGGTGAGTGAACCCCGCGCCTCGAGGACCTCGTCGGGACTCGACCTCGCCGCCGGCGACGCCGACCTCGTGGCGCGCGTCATCTCCAACGGTCAGCCCCACCGAGCCCTCCCCCTCACCGTCTCCCTGTGCACCGCCGTGGCCGCTCGACTGCCGGGCTCGATCGTCGCGCGTCTCGTCGCGGCGAGTCCGGGCGACGCCCTTCGTCTGGCCATGCCCTCGGGCGTCCTCTCGGTCGATGCGGTCGTGGAGCACTCCGACGGCGAGTGGACGGCGAGGTCCGGCACGTTCTATCGCACCGCGCGCCGCCTCTTCGACGGCCGCGTGTGGTACCGGTGACCAGTCACCACCGACGGCACTCATTCAACGACGCCGCCGCTCGATGGTGACGTCACCCCCACGCGACGCCTGGCTCGACTACGCGCATCGCAACGCGTCGCGACCTCCGGCACTCCCCGATGGTCGCCCGACCGGTCCCTCCGCCTACGCGCGCACGCGCGGCGCCTGGCGTCGCCGTGAGACTTCCTCGGGCGCACGGGGTTCACTCGCGGAGAGCGTGAGTACCGCCACCACCGAGGACCACAGCAGTGACGCGACGGCCAGGTGCACGTCGGCCACCTCCGTGTGCGAACTCCATATCGCGCTCATCGCGCCCACCACCACCTGCGTCGCCAACAGGACCAGGGCGAGGCGCGCCACGACCCTCACGCCACCGCTCGCGCGCTTCGAGCGCAACTGCACGAGGAGGAAGGCGACGACCAACACCGAGGCCACGAGGACCATTGCGCGATGAGCCGTCTGCACGAGGAGTAGCGACGTCGCGGCGGAGGAGTGCAGGCACAGGGGCCACGCGGCGCACGCCGACTGGGCGCCCGCACTGACGACGACCGAACCCGAGATGATCACGGTGTAGAGACTGGCGACGGCGGCCCAAGCCAAGGGTCCGGTCCCGGTGCGCAACGACCATCCGCGCTCGGGCGAGATGAAGGCGACGACCGCCAGCACGCTCGACACGCCGAGGAAGAGCGTCGCCGTGAGGAGGTGCAGCGCCACCGTGAAGGGTGCGTTCTTGGCGAAGACCGTCACCGCGCCGAGCACGATCTGTACGCCGATCACGCCGACACCCACCAGTGAAGGTCCACGCAGGTGTCGCGCGCGTTCGCAGTGGCGCACGCTCCAGGCCAGCAGGAGTATCAGCACGGTCACGATCGACGCGAGGAGTCGATGCGACTCCTCCATCACCGGGTGGAAACTCGCGATCGAACCCTGTGCTCCGGTGCACAGCGGCCACCCCTTACAGCCCATTCCCGAGTCGGTGACGCGCACCGCACTCCCCAGGATGATGAGTCCGATCGTGGAGGCCCACGTGGCCACCGCGAGGACCCTGACCCCGCGGCTGGAGACCCGTCGCG
>JAJZFO010000029.1 GCA_021805305.1 Actinomycetes bacterium
CTGGTGGGCCACACGGACGTCGGGGGTGGACTCGCGCCACCCGCCGCACCGCCGACGATCGTCCTCGACCGCGTGAGGGTGGCCGACCGCGACCGCTTCGACGCCCGCGTGGTGAGCGGCGTCATCCACGCCGGAGAGCTCACGGTGATCCGCGGTGCGTCCGGATCGGGCAAGACCACACTGCTGCGCTCGATCATCGGCCAAGGAGACGACGCCGGATCGTCGATCACGGTCGACGGGACGAGACTGAGTGAGCTCGACCACGACCAGTGGCAGTCGCGCATCGCGTATCTGCCCCAGGACCCGCGACTGCCGGGGTCCAACGCGCGCGAGGTCCTCGCGATGGGCGACGAGCGACTGGGCGACCAGGCCATGCACGACGCACTGTCGACACTCGAGTTGACACTCGACCTCGACCGCGATCTCGGCGAGGGCGCCGGCGCCCTGTCGGCGGGACAGCGTCGACGACTGGCGCTGGCCCGATGCCTCCTACGGCGACCCACGCTCCTCGTGCTCGACGAACCCACGGCCCACCTCGACGCGCGCAGCGAGGACATCGTGCGTCGGGTCATCGGATCGCTGTCCATGACGAGAGTGGTGGCGACCCATCGCGAATTCGACGCGGATCACGTGATCGACGTGGAGAGTTCGGGAGCGAACCGTGTCTGAGGGGTCGGGCGTCGTCGCTGAGGCGCTGGGCCGCGAGCGCGTGGCCGCGCGGCGCGCCCTCGGGGCCGGACTGCTGGTGACGCTGTGCACCGTGGGGCTCTCGTCGACCTCTGGCTGGTTGATCGTCCGATCGGCCCAACGACCCGGCGTGCTGTCGCTCACCGTGGCCATGGGCCTCGTGCAGCTCTTCGCCCTGGCCAAGGCGGCGGGACGATACCTCGAACGCACCCAGACCCATCGCGCCGCCCTCGCGGTGATGGGTCACGTGCGCGCGCGCGTGGCCCGTGACCTCGAACCCCTGTTGCCCGCCGGTCTCGGCCCCCGGAGCGCGGACGTCGTCGACACCGTGATCGGTGACGTGGACCGGGTCCAGGACCTCCTCACCGCCGTCGCGGGCCCCCTCCTGACCAGCGTCGCGGCCGGGGTGCTCAGCAGTGTCATGGTCGGCGCCATGTCGCCGCGGGCGGGTGGCGTACTGGCGGTGGCCCTCGCCATCGACGCCCTCGCCCTGCCGGAGCTCGCGCGACGCCTCGGGCGCGACAGCGCCGAGGACCTCGAGGAGGTGCACGCCGAACTCACCGGGTTCTTCGACCGCGTGTGCCAGAGCGGGGACGAGTTCATCATGGTGGGTGCGTCCACCCGACTCACCCGACGACTCGAGATCCTGGAGGGTCGCCACGACGCGGCCCAGCGCCGCCGGCGCGACGTCGCGGGGGTGGTGGCGACACTGGGGGCGCTGGTGAACGGGTTGGCGACGATCGCCGTGGCGCTGGTGAGCATCGGCGATGTGCGTCGCGGACACCTGGACGTCGCCCTGGTGGCCGTCCCCGCCCTCACCACCATGGCGGCGCTCGACATGGTCAGCTCCCTGGTGACGAGTGTGGTCAGCGCCGCGCGCGACCGCGCCGCGCTGGCGCGGCTCAACGCCCTCAGCCAGCGGGCGTGGCCCGTGCGTGGCGTGGCGACGAGCGCCGGGCGCAGCGCCTTCGCCCCGTCGGTGCGCCTCGAGGACGTGACGCACTCCTACGACGGTGCGCGCGTGTTGTCCGGGGTGAGCCAGCACCTGGGTCGAGGGGACACCGTGGTGGTCTCGGGCCCCAGCGGCGGCGGCAAGACGACGCTCGCGCGCCTCATGGTCAAGTTCCTTGAACCGATCAGTGGGGAGGCGACCCTCGACGGGTCGTCCTACTCACGATTGCCGGAGTCGACGGTGCGCTCCACGGTGGGTTTCGTCGACGACGCCCCGTACGTCTTCGCGGCCACACTGGCCGACAACCTGCGTGTCGCGAACCCGGGGGCGACGGATGAGGAACTCGCGGCGGCGTGCGACGCCGCCGGGCTCGGTGCTTTCCTACGGGCTCTGCCCGAGGGGCTCGCCACGCGCATCGGCGGTGCCCGTGTCGGGATGTCGGGAGGGGAACGGCGCCGCCTGGGGGTGGCGCGGGAGCTGTTGAGTGGCCGAACGGTGGCGATATTCGACGAGCCCACGGAGGGCCTGGACGACTCATCGGCGCGGCGACTCCTGACGTCGCTGCGCGCGCACTACCGCGACGGCGCACTGGCCGTGATCTCGCACCAGGACGGTTCTCGTCTGCCCGGGGCGCGTCAGTGGCGGGTCGTCGGGGGTGGCCTCGTCGAGGACCCGCGCGAATCCTCCACCGTGGTGGAACGAGCCTGACCAGGTCCTGGGACTTTGGTCCTACTCAGTCACCGCGTGACGTCGGTAGCATCGAATCGATGATTCTCGACGTTCGACCTCGTGCAGTGCTCGAGTTCGGTGCCCCCCGGCAAGTCTTCGCGTGAGCGAAGAGACCCTCGAACGCGAAGAACGCGAAGAACGCGCCGGTTCCCTCAAACCGGTCATCGACGTCATCCCGGCCGCGGCCTACGAGAACCCCACGTGGCGCGGCATGCTCTACTTCGCCCGCGACCTCGTCATCTACCTGGGGTCGGTCGTCGCCCTCGTCGTGTTCGCCAATCCCTTCGTCGACGTCGCCCTTGACGTTCTCGCCGTCCTCGGGGTGACGGCCCTCTTCGTGGTCGCCCACGACACTGCCCACGGTGCCCTCTTCAACAGCCGACGCACGAACTCACTCGTCGGGCACATCGCCATGCTCCCCTCCTGGCACGTCTTCGAGGCGTGGGTCCTAGGGCACAACCGGGTCCATCACGCGTTCACGGTGCGCCAGGGCTACGACTTCGTCTGGCATCCGGTGACCGCCCAGGAGTACGCGAACCGGTCGCGCGCGGGCAAACTACTTCACCGCGTGGAGTGGTCGTGGTGGGGCACGGGCCTCTACTACCTCAAGGAGGTGTGGTGGCACAAGATGATGGTCTTCTCCCCTCCGGCCAGGTGGGCGAGGGCGATTCGACGTGATCGGCTCATCACGTTGGGCTTCGTCGGCGTGATGGCGGCGGCCCTCTCGATGGTCGCGGTGGCGCGCACCCATTCCTTGGGGGGCGTCGCGTGGCTGGTCCTGCGCGCCGAGGTGGTCCCCTTCCTCGGGTTCAGCGCGATGATCGGGTCCGTGGTGCACGTGCACCACGTCGCGCCAGACATCCGCTGGTGGAAGCGCAACGAGTGGAGCAAGTTCAAGGGCCAGATGGAGGGCACGACGATATTGCGCGTGCCCCGGGGCGTGAACCTCTTCTTCCACTGGATCATGGTCCACTCGCCGCATCACGTGGACATGCGCATCCCGATGTACAACCTGGAGATGGCGGCCGGGGCGATCGAGCGGAGCTTCCCCGACGTGGTCCACGACGCCCCCCTGCGCTTCAAGGACTTCCGCCACAACACGAAGGTCTGCAAGTTATACGACTTCGACGCGGGTCACTGGCTCACCTACGGCGAGGCGCGTGCGTCGCTCGGCGTGCGCTAAGGTGTACGTCGGCGTGCGTGCCCCTCGGGTACTTCTCGCACGTACGTAATTACATCGATGCACGATGTGAATAACTTGATGCTTAGTGCCGCGAAGGTGTGCTGAAGGTGAGCAATCCGGTGCAAAAGTCGTCAAAACCTGGGCAAAACCTCTCGATTTCGTGATCAGGTCTACACGCGGGCTTTCGCTGGTGGCATTGTGTTTCTCGTAGTCCACGCAGTACCTGCCGACGCAGTCCGATCCGAAAGGAGAGGGTGGCGGAAGTGAGAGGGGCCCCGCAAGGGGAACGGATCACTTCGGCGGCAAGCGGAGTTCGGTCCGCTTGACGACACGGCGAAGGGTGTGGAGTGCCTGCCGTCATTCGGTGGCCCGTCCGACACGGGGTGACGAATGATGTGCCTCGGAAACCCCGAGGGGCGGGTGAGCTTCGGCTCACTGGTCACTCGGGGTTTTCGGCTTTCCGGGGACGTGCTCGCTTGACGGAGTGGTCGAGCTCGAGAATCGCGGTAAGAAGGCAAGTGGTCGAGACAGGACGAAGTCATGAGTGCCCAACGAGAGCGCGCCTTCCGCGCGGTAGCCGACGAGGCGACTCCCGCCATCGGCGCGTACATCACGCGGCGGATCTATCCGCTCAGCCGCTCCGACGTCGATGACTTGATCGAAGAGGTGCTG
>JAJZFO010000040.1 GCA_021805305.1 Actinomycetes bacterium
GTCGGAGACGTCACGCGGCAGATGGATCCCCCAGTAGGCGCCGGTGCGGTCGATGAGCGCGAGCTGCTCGCGCAGCTCGCGCGAGAGCGGATCGAGGAGGGGTCCGGCACGTTTGAGGGACTCCTCGATGAAACCACCCATCTCCCAGCTGGTGATCCCGGCCTTGCCCGAGGCCGGGTACAGCGCCACCACGCCACCGACGTGACTGGCGTCGCGGTCCTCCCCACTGGCCCCCACGATGACGTCCACCACCGGATTGGTCATCTGGCGTGTCCCGCGATAATCGCTGACCTTGCCAAAGAACGCCGCCTGGACCCCCACCACCAGCTGCCCGGCGCGCCAGGGCTGGTTGAAGAAGGCGATCTTCATGGTCTCGCCCGCGTCGACGATGGTGACGTCGACCAGGGACTTGCCCTGACGGGTCCGTCGCGAGGACGAGGCGGTCACCTCACCGAACACGGCGGCCTCGTCGCCCACCCTCAGGTCCGACAGGTCCACGCGTCTCGTCCGGTCGATGTAGCGACGCGGGTACAGAGTCAGCAGGTCAAAGACGTTCTCGATGCCCATGGACGCCAGCGCCGCGGTGCGTTTGGGACCGACGTGGCGCAGTTGGTCCACCGCGATGGCGGCGAGGGCACGGAGTCGTCGCGGCTCGCGCTCGCCCACGCTCGTTACTCGACGCCGAACAGGTACGGGTACAGGGGCTGGCCGCCGTGGTGGACCTCGACGCAGAGTCGCGGGAAGTGCCCCGTGACGAACGCGCTCAGCGCCGCAGTCACCTCCGGACTCGATCCCTCGCCCTCGATGACGGTCAAGAGCTCGTGGTCGTCGGTGACCAGACGACGCAGGAGGGCGGCGTTGACCTCTTCGAGACTCGAGGCGATGGCGAGCACCCCGCCGGCGCCCAATCCGATCCAGTCTCCGCGGGTGACGTCACCCGCGTCGGTCTGGGTGTCGCGCACCGCCCGCGTCACTTCGCCGGCGACGACGTGCTGGGCCGAGAGCGACATGGACTTGAAGTTCTCCTCGACGCTGTCGTCGGGGTCGTAACTGAGCAGCGCCGCGAATCCCTCGACGATGGAGTCCGTCGCCACCACCCGTACGTCGACGTCGACGAGTGCGCCCACCTGTTCGGCGACCGCGCGAATATTGCGATTGTTCGGCAGGATCACCACCTGCGAGGACCCCGTCGCCTTCACCGCGTCGACGAGTTCGCCAGTCGAGGGGTTCATCGACTGGCCGCCCTTGACCAACTCACGCACGCCCAGGGTGAGAAAGATCCGTCCGACGCCCTCACCCACGACCACGGCCACCACGGCGGTCGTCGGCGCGGGCGAGGGCGGCGAGTCGGGCAGCACGTTGGCCTCGCGCACCCAGCGCTCCTCGATGACCTGCTCGGAGAGGTCGGTGACGCGGATCTGGCGGGGGCGACCGACCTCCACGGCGGCCTCGATGGCCGCGCCCACGTCGTTGGCGTGGATGTGGCAGTTGTAGAGACCGTCGCCCCCGCAGATCACGATCGATCCGCCGAGGGCCTCCCAGGCCGATCGAAACGCCGGCATCGACTCGTCCGCCGCGTCGAGCAGGAACATGACTTCGTACTTGAGGCCACTCTCCTCGTACTCCTCGGCCTCGTGCATCGCCGGCAACACGCCCAGCGTCTCGAGATCGGGCGTGGGGGGAAGGGGGTCGCCCGACACCACGTGACAGAGCGCATCGAACCACAGCACCAGACCCGTACCGCCGGAATCGACCACGCCGGCCTGCTTGAGGACCGCGAGCTGGTCGGGCGTGCGCGCCAGGGCGTCGCGGGCGGCGTCGCGCGCACCGTGCACGACGGCTTCGAGCGACGAGGAGTCACTGCCCCCCTCGGCGGCGGCCCGCGCCACCGAGAGGATCGTCCCCTCGACCGGACGCGCCACCGCTTGACGCGCCAGGACGTCCGCGCGCACCAGTCCCGCCGCCAACTGGGTCGCGTCGACGGGGTCATCGGAGAAGCCCTGGATGAGCCCGCGTAGCATCTGCGAGAGGATCACGCCGGAATTGCCGCGCGCGCCCATCAGCGAACCCTGGGCAATCGCCCGACAGACCTCGGACATGGTCACCTCGGTGCCCAGGGCGTTGACGTCGGCCACCACCGACTCGAGGGTCAGGGTCATATTGGTGCCGGTGTCGCCGTCGGGGACCGGATAGACGTTGAGTCGATTGATGACGTCACGCTGGGCGCGCAGTAGCCCGGCGTAGGTGGTGACGGCTCGCGACAGGTCCGCGGCCGACAGGGTAGTGAGTGAGGTCATCGGTAGCGATGCTACAATGGTCATTCGGTTTCACGAGGCGTCGTAACGGGCGACGCGGTCGACGAAGGAGAAGTTCACCATGGCATCAGTCTGCGAAATCTGCGGCAAGAAGCCGTCCTTCGGCATGAACGTCTCGCACTCGCACCGTCGCACCAAGCGACGCTGGAATCCGAACATCCAGCGCGTGCGCGCCCTGGTGGGCGCCACCCCGGTTCGCATGAACGTGTGCACGGGCTGCCTGCGATCGGGCAAGGTCGTCAAGCCCGCTCGTCGCACCGGCACCACGGCCTAGCGCCACCCCTCCCCCCGCTCTCTCGGGGTGCGCCTCTCGCGCGACGCGCACGTGTCGACCTCCCCTAAGCGCGCGCGACCTCCGCGGACGCGGACCTCTTGGCGCCCCAGCTCGTGCGTCGACGCGCTCGCCGCGATGACGACGTGATCGACTCACAGTTGATGCTGCCAGCCGAGCCGTTCGAACCGCTCGCCGCGCAAGGTCCGCGAAGCGACCTCGGGCACCGTCCAACCGATCACCAGAGGTTGACGCAGTCCGCGATCGGCGAAGATCATGCGCAGGCGCTCGAGGTTGGCCGTCACGATTAACAACTCGTAATCCTCACCGCCGCTGATCGCCTCCTCGAGGGTCGCGCCGGGGGCCACGGGGATGTCGTCGAGCACGAAACCCACGTTCGAGGCGTCCGCGAGACGGTTGAGGTCGAGACCGAGCCCGTCCGAGAGGTCCATCATCGCGCTCGCGCCGGCGTTGCGCGCGGCCACGCCTTCGGCGAGTCGGGGCCAGGGCCGACGATGGGCCACGACCAACTCGTCGGTGAGCGAGGCGCCCGCTCGACGGCGTCGCAGCCCCGCGGCCGAGCGTCCGAGAGGTCCGGTCACCAAAATCTTTTCACCGGCTCGCGCCCCCGAGCGAAGGACGGCGCCCTTGCCCGGGCATTCGCCGAAGACGGTGACCGCCACCGATACGTCGCGACTTCGCGTGAGGTCCCCCCCGACGATGGGGCACGAGGTGATCACCGCGGCGTCGGCGATGCCCCGGTGCAGTTCCTCGAGATCGGTCCCCGGGGGCGACGACACGGCAATTACCGCGCCCTTGGGCCGTCCCCCCATCGCCGCGAGGTCCGACACCGCGGCCGCGACCGCCTTGAAGCCGAGGTCCTCCAAGGGGAAGAGTGACTCGTCGAGATGCACGCCGAGCACCGCCACGTCGGTCGAGATCAGCGCCTGTCCGACGAAGGGTGCGAGGACCGCGGCGTCGTCGCCGATGTGACGTTCACCTTGGGGAATCGGTCCACGCCCCAAGATGGCGGCGATACGCTTGATGATGTCATCTTCGACGCGCGCTGTTTCTCCAGCCGAGGGAGGGTCAGCGGGAAGTGACACGGCAACACAAGGAAGTAACGCGTCCGCACTGCAGCGGTGCGGCGAAAACGAAGGGGATCTTGGCCATGACGTACCCGACTTCAAACAAACAACTCATCGACTGGGTGGAAGAGGTAGCGCAACTCACTACTCCCGATCGTATCCATTGGTGTGACGGCTCCGAGCGAGAGTACGACGAACTTTGTGAGCAGTTGGTGCAACAGGGCACCTTCATCCGCCTCGCCGACGATAAGCGACCCAACAGCTACTACGCGACCTCGGACCCGAGCGACGTGGCGCGCGTGGAGGACCGCACCTTCATCTGTTCCCAACACGAGATCGACGCGGGCCCGACGAACAACTGGCGCGACCCGGCGGAGATGCGTGCCACGCTCAACGGCCTCTTCAAGGGGTCGATGAAGGGTCGCACCATGTACGTGGTGCCCTTCTCGATGGGCCCCCTCGGCTCGGACATCGCACACCTGGGCGTGGAGATCACGGACTCCGCCTACGTCGCGGTGAGCATGAAGGTCATGACGCGCAT
>JAJZFO010000198.1 GCA_021805305.1 Actinomycetes bacterium
GTTGAACGCCGGGGTGACGCGGGCGCTCGCGAAGGATCCCGCGTGGATCTTGACCATGGACCAGGACACGCTGGTGGGTGACGGCGCGGTGGCCGCCGCGTTGGATGATCTCGCGGCGCTCGACGAACCGATTCGCTCACGTTGCGCGCTGGTCGCGCTGCGCCCCCATCCCCAGCCGGCGAGCATCTGGTTGACGCGCTACGCCGAACGTCTGCTGGTGACGGGGAGCCTGGGTGCGTTCGTCGAACGCCGTGGCGTGATTACCAGCGGCAACCTCGTGCGCGCCGACGTGGCCCGCGAGGTCGCCTACGACGAGCGCCTGTTCATCGATCAGGTCGACTTCGACTTCTGCTACTCGCTACGTCGCCGAGGCTTCCGCGTGGTGCAGCAGACGACGATCACGATGGATCACATCCTGGGTGAGCGCTACGACGACGTCGAGCGGCTACACCCGTACGAGAACGCCCAGCGGCTGTACTACATCGTGCGCAACTCGACCTATTTGGTGTTGCGTCGTCGACTGTTGGTGCGCCACTACGCGGCCCAGGTAGTCATGTTCTGCGGCGCCTACGTCTCGGTGAACGGCGCACGATCGGCCGCGCAGTGCGCGCGGGTCGTCGCCGTGGGCGTCGCCGACGGGGTCCTCGGTCGACTCGGGCGTCGCGAATACCGGTTCTTGGCCCAAGGTCGGCGCTAGCACCTCTCGTCGGGCACCGCACGGCCGAATCCCCGCGGTCGTCGAATCGACCTCGGGTGTTAAGTTGCCATCGCATGGACCTCTCATCGCTCAGTGCCGCGTGGCGCAGCCAGGGGACCTTGGGCTCGCTCAAGGTCGCCGTCGACATGGTGACCGGGGCGCGTTCGTTGCTCGCCCCCGAGGTCGAGTCCTTCGCGAGGGGCGCGCGCGCGATCGAGATCGGCGGCCCGAGTCGGTGTTTTCGCCAACGCGGGATCCTCCCGGTCTATCCGGCAGTGGCGAGCCTCGACATCGTCAACTTCTCGGGCTCGACGATCTGGGAGGGCTCCATCGCCGAAGGCGCCCCGTTCGCCCCCGAGGGCCAGGTCCTCGGGGTCCAGTTCCTTCGCGAGGCGACCGACCTCTCGGGGATCGCGGACCATGCCTACGACGCGGTGTTCTCCTCGCACTGCCTCGAGCACAGCGCCAACGCGTTGCGGGCCCTCAAGGAGTGGCGTCGGGTCTGCGCGCCGGGCGGTCATCTCTGCCTGGTCCTTCCCCATCGCGACGGTACGTTCGACTGGCGTCGACCGGTGACGTCGATCGAGCACTACCGCGCTGACGAGGCTCGTGACGTCGGGGAGGACGACGACACGCACTTCGAGGAGATCATCGCGCTCCACGACGTCCGTCGCGATTCCGGTCTCGCCTCGCGCGAGGAGCTCGCGCGTCGTGTCGCCGACAACTTCACGACCAGGAGCGTGCACCATCACGTGCTGGACCTGCGCAGTGCGGTGGCCCTCGTGGGTGAGTCGGGTTGGACACCCCTGGCGGCGGAGGCCCGGCGCCCCTACGACATCGTCGTGATCGCGCGTAACGGGCCAGATGACGCTCCGTCGTTCGACGTCGAGTCGGTCATCCGCAACAGCACCTTCGCTTCGGATCGCGCGACGCGCTGGTAGCGAGGGACCCGGCGACGACCTCGGGACGGACCGTCACGTCGAACCGGCGATCTCGTCGTGCGCGGTCGCGAGATTCTGTGCGATCTCTAAGGAGTCCCGTGGGAATTCAGGGCGACGCGTAATAGGATGGCGGTCAATTCGTGATCCATCCGAGCGAGTGGGCCTGCCGTGATCAGTCGATTCCAAAGTCTACGAGGTGACTCCGGCTCGACGCCGCGTCGGGGGCGCACCGGAGCGAGTGGGGGAGACGGGCACGCCTGAGGTCGGCGCCGGGTCGCTCGACGGCCAGGCGCGACGACGATTTCGAGGTGACGGTCCCTCCGAGACGGCTCCTCGGCGATTCGGCATGGGTCGACACCGCAACGTCCGGCGTTCGCCGGAGGACTCGCGCGGCGACGTCGAGTTCTTCCCCCGACGTTTCGTCCTGGGGTTCTTCGCCCTCTACGTCGTCTTGGGCGTGGGACTCATGGGCGTGACGCCACCCTTCCAGAGCCCTGACGCATTCGCCCACTTCGACCGCAGCGTCCAGCTCGCCCAGGGTCATCTGATCTCCACGGCCTCGGCCGGATCCCCGGGGGACGTCTTCCCAGTTGGGGTGTACCAGACCGAGGTCGTTTTCTCGGGCATGGCGGAGGCGCCGGCCGTTCGCCTGGCGTGGTCGGAGTTCGTCTACGGGTGGCGCCAGACGTGGGACTCGCCGAAGTACTTCACGACATTCACCACCGGTGGGAACATCCCGTTCCTCTACCTCCCCCAGACCCTGGGCGTGGAGATCGGCCGAGTGGCCGGGGGGCACATCCTGGTGAGTTACTACGCGGCGGAGCTCATGAACTTCCTCGCGTTCGTCGTACTCACGGGCTGGGCCATGTTGCAGTTCCCTCGACGCCTGGCGTTCCCCTTCGGCGTGTTCCTCCTCCTACCGATGGTGACGTCGTTGGCCATCTCGGTCAATCCCGACTGCCTCCTGATCGCGTTCTCGTCGGTGTTCGCGGCCGCGTGGTATCGACGTCATCGCGAGGTCGACCAGGCGCGTGGTGCGAGCGACGACGGGGAGATGCCTCGGTGGTGGAACATCTGGTCGAACCGGAACGAACTCATCGGCTACGCCGCACTCTTCTTCATGGCGATGGAGAAGCCGCCGCTCCTGCTGCTCGGGCTACTGCTGCCCTTGGCCGACCGCACGTTGAACCTGCGTCGCTTCGTCCTGCGCTCGGCGGCGGCGACCGCCAGCGTCGCGCTGGCCTACGTACTCTGGGCCCGCGTCGCCGCCGTGCCCCACGTCGTCAGCCATCGAGCCGCCGGCATCGCGCCTCTGCACCAGTTGGGGCTGTTGGTGTCGAACCCGGTCAAGGGCTTCGACGTGCTCACGACCACGCTCCAACAGTCCGGACTGCTCTACACCAAGGAGTTCCTCGCCGGCATCGGTTGGCTCGACACGTGGTTCCCCAGTTGGTTCTACCGGGGTGTGGGGGCGATCGTCGTGATCGCCGCGATGAGCGCGGTGACCGTGGCGCGACGTGGCGCGGTACGGACGTACGCGGCGTTGGCGGTGCTCGCACTCACCGCGGGGGGGCTGCTATTCACCTTCTACCTGGTGGACACCCCGTACTTCAATCCCACGGTCATCGGGTTCCAGGGCCGCTACCTGCTGCCGCTCGTGCCGTCGTTACTGGTGGCGCTCGGTTGGCGCACGCCGACGCCGACGCACACGCTGTCCCTCCGCCAGCCTCTGGGGCTGCTCGTGCGCGACTACGGGGCCATCACCCTGGTGGGACTGCAGGCGTGGATCTTCACCGCCTACGTCGTCACGGTCCTGCACCGCTACTGGCCGTGATGGTCGCGGCGGTGCTCGGTCAGTCCGACTCGACGTCGTGCGCCGTCTGGACCTCCCAGCGCAGCGCGGGGATACCCGCGACCACCATGGTCACGACGCTGACGATCAGCATGATGAGCGCCACCGCCTCGTTGGAGCTGTGGACTATCGCGATGAGGACCGTGGCGAGCACCACGCCGAGCCAGGGCGCCAGCGCCATGATCGAGCGTCGCGCGAGGTGCAGGTACGTGAAGAGGATCAGCAGTCCGATGGCCACCGAGGCGAAGGACAGTTGACCGAGGATGCCGGCCGCTCCCGCGTACTTCGCGCTGAAGAGTAGTCGCACCGTCAATGAGGGCAACAGGCTCATCACGACCGCGGCCCCCACGCCCAGGATGATGCTGGTGCGCAGCGTCTGGTTGAAGATGCGCCGGCTGGACTCGCTCACGCCCTTGCCGTCGGCGAGATGGGGGAAGGCCACCGTCACCAGGGCGGCCGGGATGAAGAAGGCGATGTGGGCCGCCACGGCCACCGCCGCGTACTTGCCGGCGGCCGCCGTGGGGAAGAAGTGTTGCGCGAGGAAGGTGTCGATCCCGATCAGGGTGGTGTAGCCGGCCAGTCCGGCTATCGAGAGGACGGTGTCGCGCAGTCTCGTCGTCACGACCGAGGCGTGTCGGTGTCCGAGGAGCTCGTGTCGGGCCGAGTAGAGCAGGGAGACCATGGTGAAGGCCTGGGCGAAGATGGTCGCC
>JAJZFO010000321.1 GCA_021805305.1 Actinomycetes bacterium
ACGCGGCGTTGCTGCGTCAGGCTTTCGCCCATTGCGCAAGATTCCCCACTGCTGCCTCCCGTAGGAGTCTGGACCGTGTCTCAGTTCCAGTGTGGCTGATCGTCCTCTCAGACCAGCTATCCGTCGTCGCCTTGGTGGGCCGTTACCCCGCCAACAAGCTGATGGACCGCGAGCCCCTCCCGAAGCGAAAAAACATTTCTTCCCCTCACCATGCGGTGAGAGGAAGGTATTCGGTATTAGCACCGGTTTCCCGGTGTTATCCCAATCTTCGGGGCAGGTTGCTCACGTGTTACTCACCCGTTCGCCACTAACGATTGGAGCAAGCTCCAATCATCCGTTCGACTTGCATGTGTTAAGCACGCCGCCAGCGTTCATTCTGAGCCAGAATCAAACTCTCCATCAAGATCTTTCAAGAACCGAAGTTCTCTACGAATCAGAGAGCCAGACGAGTGACTCTAATACTCGCCTGACAACCGAGAGAACACGGGGTGCTCCCTCGGCCTACTGCATACTTCTTTTGACGAACGACGCGTCCGGTTAGATCCGTCCATCGTCGCCCGTACTGGCTTTTGGCTCTCGTTCTTCCGTTTTCAAGGAGCGACGACACACGCGAGCGAACTCGGAGGTGTGAAGTACACCATCTCGGGATTTCTCCCTCGATTCCGTCGTTTAGTTACCCAAACGACGGGATGCCTACCTTAACAGTGCACGGTGACCAGTTGCAAATCCAACCGGTCACCACGTCCGTCGGTGGGATTTACAGTGTAGCAGGCGTCCCACCGCCGAAATGTCATTTCGAGTCACAATCTTCACGAACTTGTTGCGCGTTCGCCACGACGAGGGCTCTCCGTGTTATTTCGGCTTGGCTACCTTACACGATGGGCGCGGGGTCGGTGCGACACCGTCTCACCGGTGCTCGGCGTACTCGACGAAGGCGCTCAGGGTCCCGATCAGGCGCATGTCCTCGACGTCACGCGCGCGCGAGTTGAGGAGCTCTTCGGTGCACACCAGGTACGCCAGGCAGCGAGCCCGACTGACCGCGACGTTGAGCCGATTGCGCGAGAACAGGAACTCCGGGCCCCGCGGCATATCCTGCGCCGAGGAGGTCGTCATGGTGAAGAAGACGACGGGCGCCTCACGGCCCTGGAACTTGTCCACCGTACCCACCTGGACTCCTCGCATCTCCGGGGCGCCCTGGCACGCCTCGCGCAACCGATTCACCTGATCGTTGTAGGGGGCGACGACCATGAAGTCCTCGGCCCGTAGGGCCGCCACCCGTCCCTTGGCGTCGGTCCAGGGAGTGCCCATCATCGTCGCGATCTGCCCGAGGACGATGTCGATCTCCTCGGGCGAGTCGGTCGAGCGCCGTTCGTGGTGCGCCACCAGCCAGCGCAGGCCGGTACCGAACTCCGTCGTCTGCTGACGACAGCTGGCGTCCGCCGTCAGGCGTCCCTCGTAGATCTGTCGCGAGATGAAGTCGCACACGTCGGGGTGCATCCGCCAGGTCCGGGTGAGGAAGACGCCGCGGGCCGCGGGCACCGTCACGTGTTCGCCCAGGATGTGTTCGAGCACGCTCGCCCCCGACCCACCCGGATGTTCGGCCTTGGCCACTTGGGCCAGCTGCAGGGGGTCGCCCAACAACAGCATGTTACGGGTACCCGCGCACGAGGCCACGGCGTCGGCGAGGGCGAGCTGTCCCGCTTCGTCCACCAGGAGGACGTCGACGGGGGCTTGGCGCATCTCGGCGTGGGCCCACAACCACGCGGTACCGCCGATCAGGTTGAACTCTCCCGAGGTGAGGTCGCGTTTGTCCTTGGAGTACGTGACCCCCTCGAGGGGCGCCGGGGGCACGTCCTCCCAGCGCAATGCGCGCAGGGACTCGCGATCGCCGGCGTCGTCGAACACCTCGAGGGCGGCGCGCATCAGGTTGTCGATGGCGCCGTGGCTCATCGCCAACACGCCCACCCGCAGTCCGCGGCTCACCAAGTAGTGGATGATGTGCGACCCCGAATACGTCTTGCCCGTGCCCGGGGGTCCCTGCACCGCCACGAAGCTCTCATCGAGGTGCTCCACCCACTGATAGATCGAGGCCAATCGATCGTCGAAGACGCCGTCGAGGGGTCCGTGGCCGGGGTTGAATCGCGGTGGGTCGCCCGCCAGCAGCGACAGGGCGAGACGCCCCGGTGCCCCGTGCTGAAGGGGGTCGAGCACCTGACGGGCGAGGTCCTTGAGCGCGCTCGATTTAGCGCCGGGGCGAAAGTACCGGTCCCTCGTCAAAACGGCGGGCGCGCCGACCATCGCCTCTTGCACCTTGCCCCAGCGGATGCTCACCTCACGGCGCTCGTAGTCCACGTCGGCCACCACCCCCTTGCCGTAGGGAACCCCCACCCCCGCGTAGAGGACCTCGTCGCGCGCGCCGAGACCGCGGTCGGGCGCCTGCGGCGGCCAGGCCAGGACCAGTTTGGGTACCCGCTCCCGGCCGACGGGGTCCTCCCTTCGCACCACGCGCAAGTTGGTGAGGTAGTCCACGTTGTCGTAGAGGACGCTGTAGTCCCCGTTGAGGGCGACGTACTTGGGCGTGACGTCCGCGGAGCGCTCGCGTCGCCAGTAGTTCAGCATGTCGCCCAAGAGGTGCTCCACGGTATCGTCGTCGAACTCGTGCAGACGCGCCACGAGTTCGTCGGTGTCGAGTTCGTAGGTCTCGCGTTCGATGACGCTCTCGCGCCAGGGCAGGTCCGCGGGGCGCTGACTCACCAGCCAGTCGCGCAGGGCCCGCGTCGATTTCACGTCGTCTTCGTTGTAGGTGGCGATGTCGTCGAGCAGGCGTTGCTCGCCACTCGCCATCCACTCTTCGTACTCGACCACCGCGCCCGCGCCCTGATCGATGGCGCCCGAACGTTCGAATTGCACCAGGTGCTCGAGGTGCTTGAGACCGTAGGACTCGGTTCCCACCCGCACGGCGTTCTTGGCCACCGTGAAGAGGTCGACGAACAGGCCCGACTCCACCAGTGACGCGAAGAGGTTCTCGTCGGGCGCGTCGCGGGTGAGACGTTCGATGCTCGAGCGCTCGGTGTGGTTGTAGTGGTACACGTGCATGTGGGGATGGACGTCGCGACGGCGGGCGAAGAACTCGATAAGGCCGCTCATCATCGCCTGTTGCTCATTCAGGTCGTGGGCCCATCGCGCGTCGTAGATCCACGCGCCCGTCGCGTCGCGGTAGTAGAGACCCGCGAGGAACATGAGGTCGTCGCGCGGGGTCCAGAACGGATCGCCCTCGAAGTCGAAGAAGACGTCGCCGTCGTCGGGCGGGGGCATCAATTCAAAACCGTGCCCGTACACCGGGTCCTCGCTCGGTTCGATCAGCTCGTACCGCGGTGGACGATCCGGGTGCTCGCGCGAGGCGACCTGCAGGGCCGCTTGGCGGGTCAGGCGCACGAGCTTCTCGTCGCGCAGGTCGGCCACGGGGGTGCGCCGCTGCGAGAGTTCGACGACGGTGCGCACGCCGCCCCTCTCGAGGGCCGCGCGATCGGTTTCGCGGGCGTTGGCGACGAAGGCGAGGGAGTCCTCGCGTCGCCACTCATCCTCGCAGTGCCCGTGGAATTCACAGTATTCGCAGGAGTCGCAGGGCTGGGGGCGCGTCGTCGACTCGACGTCGGCGTCGAGTAAGGATGCGAGTTGGCGGCGCAACCGTCGCCAGTAGGGCAAGAACTCGTCGACGACCAGCGCCTGCGTGGTGCCCGAACCCAGCCAGAGGTGCATGTGCCGCGGCCCCACTCCCAGGAGGGACGCCATCGCCTCGGCGTAGAAGCACAGCTGCAGGACGTGACCGGTCTTGGCGTTGGTGCGCGTCAACTTCGCGTCCACGGGTTCGTAGGCCGCGAAACCTTCCGTCGGGTCCTCGCACCTCACGAGGAAGTCGGCGATGCCGCGAATCCCCTGGTGCACGAAGGGCATCTGGTAAATCACGTCGTAGCCGAGCGTCGTGGGATCGCCCACGCGCGCCACCCACGCGGTGAACGACTCCCCCGCGTTGCGCCCGGGCACCTCGTAGACGGTCTTACCCAGGGCCTCGTAGTCGTCCCAGCAGTGCGCTTCGTGCTGATTGCCCTTGGTCACCAGTATCTCGGCCAGCGCGCTCAGTGCCGAGGGCGCCACCCGCAGCCGACCGGCGTCGACCGCGTTGTTCAGGGTGAGAT
>JAJZFO010000355.1 GCA_021805305.1 Actinomycetes bacterium
ACGCTTACTTCGCCGAGCCCGGCAAGTTCGGCAAGGTCCTGCTGGCCGTGGCGCCGGGCCCGTCGTGAGTGACGCCCCCGGCCCGCACCCCCGTCGTCTCAGCCCGTCGCGCCACGACTTCGACCTAATCATGTCGCTGCACGACGCGGCGGTCGCGGCGGGCCGTCCGACCTACGTGGACCCGGCGAGCGGCTTTGTCGTGCTCACGCGTCGGGCCCACCTCGAGCGCGGGAGTTGCTGCGCCAACGGCTGTCGACACTGCCCGTGGGTGGGTCGCGACGACGCGCCGTGACGCGTCGCGCGCGAGGAGTGATTAGAGCAGGGTCCGCAACGGCGTGAAGGGGACGTCCAACGCGTCCGCCACGGGACCGTAGGTGACCGCGCCGTGCACCACGTTCACGCCTTCGGCCAGGGTGTCGTCGGCCACCACCGCCTCGCGCCACCCGTGGCGCGCCAGTTCGAGCGCGTAGGGCAGCGTGGCGTTGGCCAGGGCGTGCGTCGACGTCGTCGGGACCGCCCCGGGCATGTTGGCCACGCAGTAGAACACGCTCCCGTTCACGACGAAGGTGGGGTCCGAGTGCGTGGTCGGACGGGTGGCCTCGAAGCAGCCCCCCTGGTCCACCGAGATGTCCACGAGCACCGAGCCCTCCTTCATCCTCGCCACGAGTTCGTTGGACACCAGTTTGGGGGCCTTGGCCCCCACGACCAAGACCGCGCCGATGACGATGTCGGCGTCCAGACACGCCTCCTCGAGGGTCAGGGTCGACGAGGCGATCGTCTGAACGCGTCCGTCGAAGTGAATGTCGACTTGACGCAGTCGATCGAGATTACGGTCCAGGATCTTGACGTTGGCGTGCATGCCGGCGGCCACGGTCGCCGCGGCGAGTCCCGCGACACCCGCGCCGATGACCACCACGTTGGCGGGCGCCACGCCGGGCACCCCCCCGATGAGGGTTCCGTGCCCACCCCCCGGACGCATCAAGTGGTGCGCGCCCATCATGGGGGCCATACGACCCGCCACTTCACTCATCGGCGTTAGCAGCGGCAGCGAGTTGTCGCGCAGACGCACCGTCTCGTACGCGATCGCGACGTTGTCGGCGCCGACCAGCGCGTCCGTGCATTCGCGCGACGCCGCGAGGTGCAAGTAGGTGAAGAGGACCTGGTGACTGCGCGCCGCCAGACGGTGGTATTCGGGCGCGATCGGTTCCTTCACCTTGAGCACGAGGTCGGCCTGGGCCCACACGTCGTCCGCGTCGGCGACCATGGTCGCGCCGTTGGCCACGTAGGCGTCGTCGGCGATCGAGGAGCCCACGCCGGCGCCGGCCTCGATGAGGACCCGATGTCCACTGGTCGTGAACTCGCGAACACCCGCGGGGGTGAGGGCCACCCGGTTCTCGTCGGTCTTGATTTCCTTGGGTACGCCGATGATCATCGTTGATCATCCTTTCTCGTTGGGCTCGAGTTCACGCTACCGCTTCGTCCTCGGGGTCCGGTGTCGACGGCCATCAGAACTCGATGTTGTGCATCACGTGCTTGACGCGCGTGTAGTCCTCGAAGCCGTACATCGAGAGGTCCTTGCCGTAGCCCGATCGCTTGAAGCCGCCGTGGGGCATCTCGGCCACGATGGGGATGTGGGTATTGACCCACACGCACCCGAAGTCCAGGTCGCGCGTGAAGCGCATCGCTCGACCGTGGTCGCGGGTCCACACCGACGACGCCAGGCCGTAGTCCACGCCGTTCGCCCACGCCAACGCCTCGTCGTCGTCGGAGAACTTCTGCACGGTAATGACGGGTCCAAAGATCTCGGACTGAATCATCTCGTCGTCCTGGTGCAGGTCGGCGACGACCGTGGGGGCCACGAAGTACCCCGTATCCCCCACTCGTTCACCGCCGACGGCCACGGTGGCGTGCCGCGGGGCGCGCTCCAAGAAGCCACTCACGCGCTCGAACTGCCGGGCGTTGTTGACCGGACCGAAGAGCGCGTCCTGGTTGTCGCGCAGACCGATGACCGTGTGGCGCGCCTCCTCGGCGAGCGCGTCCACGAAATCACCGTAGACCTGGGGACCCACCAACACCCGCGTCGCCGCCGTGCAGTCCTGGCCGGCGTTGAAGAAACCGGCCACGGCGATCCCCGCGGCGGCGGCGGCGACGTCGACGTCGTCAAAGACCACGACGGGCGCCTTGCCGCCGAGTTCGAGGTGCACCCGCTTCAGGGTCTGAGAAGCCGACTGGGCGACCTGCATTCCCGCGCGCACCGATCCGGTCACCGACGCCATGGCGGGGGTCGGGTGCTCCACCAGCGCCCGGCCCGTGTCGCGGTCGCCGCAGATGACGTTGAGCACGCCCCCCGGCAGAACCTCGGCCATCAACTCGGCCATCAACAGCGTCGAGGCGGGGGTCGTGTCCCCGGGTTTGATCACCATGGTGTTACCCGCGGCGAGGGCGGGCGCCCACTTCCACACCGCCATCATCATCGGGTAGTTCCACGGCGTCACCGCGGCGCACACCCCCAGGGGCTCGCGCCGCACGTAACTCGTCATGCCGGCCATGTACTCGGCGGCGGCGCGCCCCTCGAGCACCCGCGCGGCACCCGCGAAGAACCGGATCTGATCGATCATGGGCGGGACCTCTTCGCTCATGGTGACCGACATGATCTTGCCGCAATTCTCCGATTCCACGTCCACCAACCGCTCGGCGTTCGCCTCGAGGATGTCCGCCACTTTGAGCAACATCAGGGAACGTTGCGAGGGCGTCAGACGACGCCACGAGGTGAAGGCGCCGGCGGCGTTGGCCACCGCGGCGTCCACGTCGTCGGCCCCCGAGATCGGCATCTCCGCGAAGGGTTCGCCGGTGCCGGGGTTGAGGAGCTCCACGTACTTCCCGCTGCGCGGGGCCACGTACTCGCCCCCGATGAAATTAGCCAAACGGCGCATCACGCCCCCCTTTAACTCCGCGTCTCGACCATGTCACGACGCCCGTCACTGTGTCAGAGAATATTGCCTTGAGCAACTCTTCACAAGCGTTTTTAACACAGAATTGACAATTGAGTACTGTATTCGGCGTGAAATGCCGCTATAGTGGCTCTATCCGCAGTCGGGTTGTTACAGACGACCGAGCGGGAGTAACCAATGTCAGCAACCAACCCTAAAAAGCCCACGGCCAAAAATGCCGACCGTTCCCCGGTGGAACTGGTCGCCGTTCCGGGCTCGCTGGACGCGATTGATCGCCGGATCATCGCTCTCTTGCAGCACGACGGTCGTCGACCCTACGGCGCGATTGCTGACGAGGTCGGTCTTTCCGAAGCGGGCGTGCGTCGGCGCGTCCAGCGACTGAAGGACGCGGGCGTCATGCAGATCGTCGCGATCACCGATCCCCTGCAACTCGGCTACGGCCGCGAAGCGCTGATCGGCATCCGAGTTCACGGTGACGTCCGACTGGTCGCCGATCGGATTGCGGCCATCGAAGAAGCGAACTACGTGGTCATGACCGCGGGCAGCTTCGACATCATCGCCGAGGTGATCGCCCTCGACGACAACGCTCTGGTGCACCTCTTGAATGACTCCATCCGGAGTATTCCCGGGGTGACCGAAGTGGAAACCTTTCTGTATTTGAAACTCTCAAAACAGACCTACGCGTGGGGAACCAAATGAGTATTGACGAGATTTTTACCGACGGTATCGCCGTCAGTGGTGAGTACCAGGAGAGCCATAGTTACTCGGAGCGGGCCCGTCGCAACCTGTGGTTGCAGATGTCGCGCATGGGCGCCTACTCCGAACAACACGAGATTCCGATCATCGTGCGCGGCGAGGGGACTTACGTCTTCGACGTGAACGGCACGAAGTACTTCGACGGAATTTCGGGGCTGTTCACGAACGCCCTGGGGCACGGTCGACCCGAGTTCGCCGAGGCGGCCGCCGCGTCGATGAACAACATGACGTTCTTCCCGATTTGGACGTACGCCCACCCCAAGGCCATCGAACTCGCCGAGAAGCTCGCCAGTCTCGCGCCCGGTGACCTGAACCGCGTCTTCTTCACCACGGGCGGCGCCGAGGCTAACGAGAGCGCGTGGAAGCTGGCGCGCCAGTACCACAAGATGCGCGGTGACACCGACCGCTACAAGGTGATCAGCCGCGACATCGCCTACCACGGCACCACGATGGGGGCGTTGACGATCACGTCC
>JAJZFO010000046.1 GCA_021805305.1 Actinomycetes bacterium
CCGATCTCCACTGCCTCCGCGGATACGCGCCCGCCCACCGCGACGTCGTCGGGTTCCTAGGCGCGTCGGGCCCCGTCACTGCCACGAGGGACCGTGGTTCACGCGGTGGTGACGAGGCCGCTCTGGTAGGCGAGGACGACCAATTGGGTGCGGTCGCGGGTGTCGGTCTTGTTGAGGATCCGACTCACGTGGGTCTTGACGGTGGCGACACTCATGTGCAGCGACTCGGCGATCTCGGCGTTCGACAGACCCTGGGCCACGGCGACCATCACCTCGCGCTCGCGACCGGTGAGTTCGCCGAGGGCGCGCGAGCCGTTGTCGGCGACCGGCGCGGGACGTCGGGTGAACTCCTCGATGAGGCGCCGCGTCACGCGCGGCGCCAGGAGCGCCTCGCCCGCGGCGATGACGCGAAGGGCGTTCAAGAGCTCGACCGGCGGCGTGTCCTTCAAGAGGAATCCGCTCGCCCCCGCGCGCAGCGCCTCGAAGACGTACTCGTCGAGGTCGAAGGTGGTGAGCATCAGGATCCTCGTCCCCGCGTACGCGTCCGACGCGCTGATCCGGCGCGCGGCCTCGAGACCGTCCATCACCGGCATGCGCACGTCGAGCATGATGACGTCGGGTCGGGTGGCGTCGACGAGCGCCAGGGCCTCGCGTCCGTCGCTCGCCTCGCCCACCACCTCGAGGTCGTCGGCGGAATTCACCAACACGCTGAATCCCGCGCGCACCAGCGCCTGATCGTCGGCCACCACGATACGGATGCTCACGCGGTCTCCTTGGTGCGCAAGCGCGCGCTCACCAGGAAGCCGTCGTCGCTCGCCTCGGTGCGCAGGGTGCCGCCGAAGGACCGGGCCCGCTCGGTCATGCCGATGATCCCGTGACCCGCCGGGGTGCGCGCGGAGGCGGCCTCGACCGACCCTGACCCCGTGGCCGGTGGGGTCCGCGCCGTCGAACCGTTCGCGCTCTGCGCGGGCGCAGCGTCTGCGCGCGTCTCGGGGACCCGCGCGCTGGCGAGGTTGCGGACCTCGACGCGCACCTCGTCGCGCAGGTACTCCACGTCCACCGTGGTGGGAGCACCCGCGGTGTGCTTGACCACGTTGGTGAGGGCCTCTTGGATGATGCGAAAGAGCGACAGTTCGAGGCCCTGGGAGAGCGGGCGCACGTCGCCGCTCACGCGCAGGCTCACCGGGACGCCCGCCGCGCGGATCCGCTCGATCAGGTCGTCGAGGTCCCCCATCGTGGGAGTCGGCGTGGTGACCTGGGCGCCGTCATCACCCCGGCGCAGCACGCCGAGGACACCGCGCAGCTCCTCGAGGGCGGCGCGACTGGTGGACTCCACCGCCGCGAGGGCCTTGCGCGCCTCGTCGGGTTGGTCGTCGAGGACGTGGCGTCCGACGCCCGACTGGATGGCGATGACGCTGAGGCTGTGCGCGACCACGTCGTGCAGCTCGCGGGCGATGGCCATGCGCTCCTCGACGATGGCGCGGCGCGCCTCCTCGATCTCGCGGCGTTGACGTTCCTCGCGTTGTTCGATCAGGCCGCGCTGGTAGGTGCGACGCGTGCGGATCGAGTCCGCGATGAACCAGGTGGCCAGCGCCAGGAGGAGGTTGAAACTGACGTCGATCTGGCGGCGACCGAGCAACCACCCCAGCGCCGTGGCGCCCAGCAGCGTCGCCATCACGAGCATCACGGCCCCGAGCGACTGACGCCGCGGGTGGGTGAGGGCCACCGTGTAGAGAGGCAGTGCGATGAGGGGTGCCGGGGCGAGCGAGTGTCCGAGGAACGTCGAGACGGCGACGGCGCCGGTGGTGATCGCCAGGGTCGCCAGTGGCCACCGACGTCGAAAGGCGATGGGCACCGTCGCGAGGAGGTAGAGCGGCGCGAAGAGCCAGAGGGGGTGGGCGGGCGCGACGCGGTTGGGGAATCGGGGCAGCACGAGGAGATGGACCAGCGCCCCGACGCTGAAGAGCGTGGCGACAAAACGGTCGACCATGACCCACTGACGCGTCGACAATCGCGCCAGCCACGGGGGTCGCGGCGTAGGGATGGCCGTACTGAGGTTCACGCTTGGACGCTAGTCAAGGTGGTGCGGGTTCGCATGCGTCTCGGGTCGTGATTGTCACTACATCCTAGGGATGAGGCCGTAGCGTGGCTGGCCCCTCGGAGTACGACTCGCGGCGACGCAGGAATGGACCGCCGGCCGATGCGCCACGAGCGGGGTGCCCACCAGACTTGATGGTGCGTCACGAACGAGCGACGACGCGGCCAGCAGCCACGAACAGGAGGGCGCATGATCGAGGTCAAGGGCATCACCAAGCGGTACAAGGACACCGTCGCGGTCGACGACCTGTCCTTCGAAGTGAGGGAGGGGGTCGTCACCGGCTTCCTCGGACCCAACGGATCGGGCAAGTCCACGACCATGCGCATGATCATGGGTCTCGACGCGCCCGACGAGGGCTCGGCGACCATCGACGGCGTCTCCTACCACGACCTCGGGCTGCCGCTGCGACGCGTGGGGGCCCTCCTCGAGGCCAAGGCCATCCATCCCGGGCGCAGCGCCTATCACCACCTGTGGTACCTGGCCCAGACCAACGACATCGCGCGTGAGCGCGTCGACGAGGTCCTCGAGATGGTCGGCCTCAGCGCCGTGGCCCGGCGTCGCGTCGGGAAGTTCTCACTCGGGATGGGCCAACGTCTGGGGATCGCCGCCGCGCTACTGGGCGACCCGCCCACGCTGCTCTTCGACGAGCCCATCAACGGGCTCGACCCCGAGGGGATCCTGTGGGTGCGCAACCTGCTCAAGGGGTTGGCGGCCGAGGGCCGCACGGTCTTCGTCTCGAGCCACCTCATGAGCGAGATGGCGTTGACCGCGGAGCAACTGGTGGTGATCGGACGCGGCCGCCTCATCTCTTCGGGCTCGGTGGATGACTTCATCGCCGAGAGCTCGGGTCAGTTCGTGCGCGTGCGGACCCGTGAGGGGCGCACGCTCGAGGAGATCCTTCGCGCGCGCGGCGCGCACGTCGTGGTCGAGGACGACGGGAGCTACTCCGTGAGCGGCATGGACGCCGCGGCCATCGGTGACCTGGCGGGCGACGCCGGTCTGCACCTTCACGAACTCTCGCCCCAGATGGCGTCGCTCGAGGAGGCCTTCATGGAGCTCACCCGTGAGAGCGTGGAGTACCGCGGACACGACGGTGCCGCCGTCGAACACCCCCTCGCCTCGACCTCCTCATCCTCAACTAGCAACCCACGAAAGTAGGCCACATGTCGACCACCCTCTCTTCTTCGTCTCTCGCCCCGCGCGCCACACCCACTCACGCTCGCGTGCGCACGGTGAGCGCCCTGCGTAGCGAGTGGACCAAGATCCGCACCGTGCGTTCCACGACCTGGACGTTGGTCGCCCTGACCGTGATCATCCTGGGGGTGGCGGCGATCGCCGGTTCGGCGGTGTCGCACAGTTGGCGCACGATGACGACCATGGAACACCTGAGCTTCGACCCGACGCAACTCTCCCTGCGCGGGATGCTCTTCGGTCAGTTGGTGATCGGCGTCCTGGGCGTCCTGGTGATGAGCGCGGAGTACTCGACGGGCTCGATACGCTCCACGCTCATGGCGGTGCCCACCCGGACCAAGGTGCTCCTCACCAAGGCGGCGGTGATGGCCGCCCTGGGGTTGGTGGTGAGCGAGGTCCTCTCCTTCGCTGCCTTCTTCCTCGGGCAAGCCCTGCTGGTGAGTCCCGCGCCACACGCCACGCTGTCCCAACCGGGGGTGTTGAGGGCGGTGGTGGGGGGAGGGCTCGTCCTGAGCGTCCTGGGCCTGCTCGCCCTGGGACTGGCGAGCATCATCCGACACTCGGCGGGAGCGATCACCACCTACGTCGGGGTCTTGTTGGTGCTACCGATCGTGGTCCAGGCGCTGCCCTCCTCGATCTCCCAACCGGTCCTGAAGTACCTGCCGTTTCACATCAGCGACACCATGACCTCGGTCACGCACGCGCTGGGTAGCGGACCCTCCTTTAGCCCCTGGGTCGGCTTCGCGATCCTCTGCGGATACGCGGCGCTCGCGCTCGCGGCGGGGGGTTGGCTGCTGGTGCGACGCGACGCCTGAACGACGGCGCGGGGTCAACTCTGACGCCCCAGCCGCGCCCACCACGTAGGGGGCCCCGAGGTGAATTCACGC
>JAJZFO010000064.1 GCA_021805305.1 Actinomycetes bacterium
AGTACCTCACGCCCCCGCCGACCCCCACGATTTTGAGGAGATCCCCCTATGAGCCGTCACGTCATCGTTACCGGCGCCAGCCGCGGCATCGGCGCGGCGGTCGCCGAGTACTTCCTCGCGGCGGGCGACACCGTGGTCGCCCTATCGCGGTCGGGTTCCGCCCCCGCGGGCTGCGCCGCCGCGCTCTCGGTCGACGTGTCGTCGTCGGAATCGGTCAACGCCGCCGTGAAGGCCGCGATCGCCGCCCACGGTCCGGTGGACGTGTTGGTCGCGAACGCCGGCATCACGCGTGACGGACTGGCGATGAGGATGGGCGACGACCAGTGGCGTGAGGTACTGGCCACGAATCTCGACGGGGCCTTCTACAGTGCGCGCGCGGTGCTGTCCTCGATGGTGCGCGCCCGGGCGGGCCGCATCATCTTCATGGGCTCGGTGAGCCCCTTCTACGGCGTCCCCGGGCAGGCGAATTACGCCGCGGCGAAGGCCGGGCTGGTGGGCCTCGCGCGATCCCTGGCGCGAGAGGTCGCCTCGCGCGCCATCACCGTCAACGTCGTCGCCCCGGGCTTCATCGACACCGAGATGACGGCCGACCTCGGTTCCGCGAGTGGCGACCTCACGTCCTTGATCCCGATGGGTCATATCGGTAGTGTCGCCGATATCGCTGGAGTTGTCGGGTTCCTCGCCAGTAACTCCGCCGCCTACGTGACGGGACAGGTCCTCGCCGTCGACGGCGGTCTCGCCATGGGTCTCTAAGTGCCGATTCCGTCACTGTTTTGAGTAGCATTGTCCGAGACATACAAAGGGGTACCACCATGGACCGTAGCGAAGCGCTGAACAAATTTACCGAGAACGCAGTGGAAGTGCTGGCCGTCGAGCCCGCGCAGGTGACTCTCGAGGCGTCCTTCGCCGACGACCTCGGAGCCGACAGCCTCGACCTCGTGGAGCTGGTGATGGCCCTCGAGGAGACCTTCGACATCGAAGTCGCCGAGGACGAGCTCAAGGACATCAAGACCGTCGGTGAAGCCTTCGAACTCATCTACGCCAAGCTGTAGTGCAAGTCGCGGTTACCTCGTCGGGGCCACTGCAGGGCCGTCGCGTCGCAGTCGTCGGACTGGGGGCATTGTCGTGCGCCGGCGTCGGGGTGGACGCCCTCTGGCAAGCGTTGCAGAAGGACACCGCGCCGGAGTCCAAACGGGTTGCGCCCTTTAACACCGATCACATCGGCGGGCCCAAGGAGCTGCGTCGACTCGACCCCTTCTCGCTCTACGGGCTGATGGCCGCGGACGAGGCGTGGCGCCAGAGTGGCCTCGAGGGCCCCTTGCTCGACGCGGCGTGCGTCGTGACGACGGGCATCGGTGGACTGCAGACGGTACTCGAGCAGGTCCGCGTCCTCAACGAGAAGGGCCCCGCGCGCGTGTCGCCCTTCATGGTGCCCATGATGATGCCCAACGCCGCCTCGGCCGCCGTGTCGATGCGCTTCCTCTTGGGGGGACCGTGCGAAACGGTGACGACGGCGTGCGCTGCGGGAACCCACGCCATCGGCAACGCCGCACGGATGGTGGCGTCGGGTCGCTCGACGGTCGCGGTGGCCGGCGGGGCCGAAGCGGTACTCGTGCAGATCGCAGAATCGGGATTTCGCAACATGACGGCGCTGTCCTCGAGTGAGTTCTCTCGCCCCTTCGACGTCGACCGCGACGGCTTCGTCATGGGAGAAGGCGCGGGCGTGATGGTCCTGGAGGAGTGGGAGCACGCCCACGCACGTGGCGCCACCATCCTCGCCGAAGTGATCGGCGCCGCCTCGACGGCGGACGCCTACCACATCACCGCGCCCGACCCCCAGGGTTCGGGCGCCATTCGCTGCATGCGACTTGCGTTGGCCGACGCCGGGGTCGGCGCCGCCGACGTGTCGCACATCAACGCCCACGGGACGTCAACCCCGCTCAACGATTTAGCGGAGTCCATGGCGATGCGCCAGGTGTTCGCCGACGCCGTCCCCGCGGTGACCTCCATCAAGGGCCACCTGGGTCATTCTCTCGCGGCGGCGGGGGCCCTCGAGGGAGTGGTGTCGGTCCTCAGCCTGGTCAATCAGAGCATCCCGCCGACCGCGGGCACCACCGTGATCGATCCCGAGATTGGACTCGACGTCGTCCTCGGCGAGGCGCGTCGCGCCGAACTCGACGTGGTGCTCTCGAACTCCTTCGGATTCGGTGGCCACAACGGTAGCGTGGTGTTCCGCCGCTACCGGGGTTAGGGGACTACCCCTCAGAGGTCGACGGCCACGTGCGCCGCGCGACCGTGGCGTGCTGGAACGCCCAGCGCGCGTTCGCCACGAATTCGCCCAGTCGCACGGGATCCTTGGTACCCGGGGCACTTTCGACGCCCGCTAGCGCGTCCACTCCCCACACGTCGTAGTGCTGGACGACCCCGGTGACGCTCGACGGGTCCAGTCCCGCCGCGATGAGCGGGCGCAACAACAAGGGATCGTCGTAGACCTCGCGACAGGCCAACATGTCCTCGTGGGTGTCGTGGGCCGGCAGTTGCACGTAGTCCACCGAGCCCTCGGCTTCGTAGGCGTAGACGTCGAGGGGCTGGGAGACGACGCGGATGACGCACCGCACGCGCTCGGCGACGTAGCGCAGGGCCGCCGTCGAGATGACGCCATCAATTTGCGCCGCACCGAGGCCGAGGGTGTTCGTGATCTCCACGATGCGCTCGGGCATCTCGTTGTGAAAGGCGCCCACCGAGATCACACCACCGGGCAGGCGACGCACGATGTCGTGCGCCACGGCGGGTGAGACGCGACGCGGCGTGGGACCGAAGTCGAAGCCGACGGCGTTGGCGCCCAGCGCGACCGCGAAGAGCGCGTCAGTCTCCGTGGTGAGGCCGGAGACCTTGATGAAGAGCCCGTCGACGTCCAGCAGCATCCGCTACCTCCTGCGCCAGGCTATAGCGACGTCGCGCCGCCGCCGTGCAGTACCTCGACTTGGACGCCCTCGATCGTGGTATCGCCGGACTCGAGCAAGGTGCGGTGCACCAGCGCCAGCGCAGTGATCGCGTCGTGACGCACCGCCGTGGTGATCCCCTGGAGGGCGCGATCGCCCTGAGGCCCGCGCGAGCGCGCCACGGCGTCCAGGTGATGTTCGTCCGCGCCCGTGAGCCGCGCCAAACGATAGGGGACGTTGCCGCCACGGGCGTCGAGGCGCCCGACCAACTCCTGCCCGGTGAAGCACCCCTTGGTGAAGGAGACGTGCGAGGCGACGAAGTCGGGCCCGAAACTGTGGGCCGCGACAGCCCGCGCGAACTCCGCGGGACCGGGCGTCCCTCGGGCGACCTGTTCACCCGCCGACGCGTAGGGTCCCGACGGGGCCGCCACGACGTCGAACGTGCAGCGCGTGCGCAGCAGGAAACGTCGAAGGGCGCCCAGGGTGGTCGTCAGCGACTCCCGCCGGACCACCAGGTCGACGCCCTCGTCATCGCGCCGACAGGTCAGGGACGTGATGACGTCGCCCGCGGGCGACAGCAGCAATCCCTCCACGGTCGGATTCGACGCGAGAGTCGTCAGGTCACAGGAGAGCTGCCCCTGGAGGAACGACGCCGCGTCATCACCGCGCGCGCGGATCACGGACCAGTCGATGGGGTGGTCGGCGTCGACGACGAGGAGCGGGTTCATCGACCATTACTGTATTCGTGCGCGGGGCCGACCGCGCCGCCAGAGAGAGAGCGAAGTGTCCACCAGATCTGAACTCAGCACCATTACGTCGAGCCTGGGTGAGATCTCTCGTCGCATCACGGCACTGGTCGAGAGCGACGGGTCCCAGATGGACAACGACGTCTACAGCGAACTGGTGGCGGCGGAGCGCACCGTCGGGACGCTGCTGCGTCGCCTCAACCGAGCGGCCCGCCACGTCGGAGGGGGCGAACACTAACCTTCAGGCATGGAAACCACGTGGCACTGCACTTCGTCACTGAGTTCCGTGGAACGGCTAGAAGTGCTCAATCTCATCAACCGTACGGACTCGCGCCTCGGTCGCGAGGCCATCGATGAGACACGCCGGCGAACCGTCGTGCACGGGTGGCCGGGCGAACACTGGTTGCGTCGCGAGGACGACGTCATCACGCAATACGCCCTCGTCCAGGGTCAGAGTCCGGCCACGCTCGAGATGTGTGGCGGTGGT
>JAJZFO010000250.1 GCA_021805305.1 Actinomycetes bacterium
GACTCCTGGGCACGCGCTCGATCATGGTCATCCACCACTCGCGTTGCGGACTCGAGGCCTTCGAGGAGGAGGCGCTCCAGGGCGAACTGGAGGGGGCCTTCGGGAGTCGCGCACCCTTTCGTCTGGGTGCCTACTCCGACGTCGACGCCGACGTGCGCGCGACGGTGCGGACCCTGCGCGAGAGTCCCTTCGTCGACACGCGCGACGTGCGCGGATTCGTGTTCAGCGTCGACGACGGTGACCTGCGCGAAGTATCACTCGACGAGGGCCTTTTTGAAACCCTGTGAGGTCAGTTCGTAGCCGTGGGCGCGGTAGAACCGGTGGGCGTCGAGGCGCTCGTTGCGACTGGCCAATTGGACGCGGTAACAGCCGCGGCGCCGGGCGTACTCCTCGGCGTGCGCTAACAGTTGCGCCCCCACCCCGCGTCCGCGGTGATCGGCGCGCACGTACACGCTCTCGAGTTCACAGCACCAGCCCGCGGTGTGTTGAAAATGGCGAAAGATGAGAATCTGGCACATCGCGACGACGACGCCGTCGTGCACCGCCACCACGACCTCACCGCCGCGCCGGCGCGTCTCGAGGACCGCGTCCCAGTACTCCTCGCGACGCGACGCGTCCTCGACCCCCGGGCTCAACGTCGATTCTTCGATCAACGCAACGGCGGCGCCCACCTCGTCGTGCTCGAGGGCGCGCAGCACCAGCTCCACGGCGCGAGGCTACCCGATCAGCCGAAGCGACCCGAGATGTAGTCCAGGGTGCGCGCATCGGCGGGGTCGTTGAAGATCTTCTCGGTACTGGAGAACTCGACGAGTTCGCCGGCCCGGTCCTCGCCCATCAACAAGAAGGCGCAGTCGTCGGAGATGCGCGCGGCCTGCTGCATGTTGTGGGTGACGATCACGACGGTCACCCGCTGCTTCAGCGACGACATCAGTTCTTCGATGCGCTGGGTGGCGATCGGGTCGAGCGCCGAGGTCGGCTCGTCCATCAACAACACCTCGGGGTTCATGGCCAACGCGCGCGCGATGCACAGGCGCTGCTGTTGTCCGCCCGAGAGGCTTGCGGCGCTGTTCTTCAGACGATTGTCCACTTCATCCCACAAGGCGGCCGCGCGCAGCGAGCCCTCCAGGGCCTCGTCGAGGACCGACTTCTTCCTCACGCCGCTAAAACGCAGGCCCGCGACCACGTTGTCGCGGATCGACATCGTCGGAAAGGGGTTGGGTCGCTGGAACACCATGCCCACGCGCGAGCGCAATTCGGTGAGGGTGATGTCACCGCGATAGACGTCGTGGCCGTCGAGGAGAATCTCGCCGGTGACCTTGGCCGAGGGGGTGCGGTCGTGGAGGCGGTTGAGGGCGCGCAACAGCGTGGTCTTGCCCGACCCCGAGGGGCCGATCAGACTGGTCACCCGGTGGCGCGCGATGTCGAACGTCGCGCCGCGCACCGCGGTGCGACCGTTGAAGGACACCGCGACGTCGCGCAGGCTCAGCGCCGCCGTCGTGGGCTCGGCCGGCGACGCAACCTTCGCACCGTCGACCACTGCGACGTCGACCACCCGGGTCGTCGCGTTCTCCAGCATCTCCGTCTCCATCACGCTCTTCGATGACCGGGCGAACCCACCATCCACGTACTTCGCGTCCTCACAAAAAAGTCTAGGGAGGGGACCCGTGACGGTTCGGGGGAAAAATGACCTCTGCGCGTCGGCAACGTGAACTAAAAATGAACTTCTCGTGACCTCGACGACCGGCCCCGGCGCGCGTCGCGGAGACGGGGGTCGTCTCGACGCGAGTTCGCCCCCGGAACCGGCGCCCCGGGTGAAGTGTCCTAAGGTATGCGCGGGGGAAGCGAGCTACAAGGTGGAAGTTAATGCGTATTGGTGTTCTGACCGCTGGCGGTGACGCACCCGGACTCAACGCCGCGATTCGAGCCATCGGACAGATGGCCACCCGCGACGGTCACGAGGTCGTCGGCATCGCCAACGGCTGGGCGGGCCTCGCCGACGAGTACGCGGGTCGGAGCCTCGAAACCCATGATTTCATAGGAATTTTGAGCCAGGGCGGCACCCTCCTCGGTACCGCGCGCTACAACCTCGACGACCCCGCGGGCGGTCGTGACCGGGTCCTGGCCGCCATGGAAACACACCTGGACGCGCTGGTGGCCATCGGCGGCGACGGGACCCAGCGCATCTCGAATTGGTTGGCCGAGCACGGGGCCAACGTCGTGGGGGTCCCCAAGACGCTCGATAACGACCTGCTGAACACGGATTACTGCATCGGCTTCGACACGGCGGTGTCGATCGTGTGCGAATCCCTGGACCGCCTCTACACGACCGCCGCGTCGCACCACCGCGTGATGGTGGTGGAGACCATGGGTCGCGCCACCGGCTGGGTCGCGGCCATGGGAGGGCTGGCGGGCGGCGCCGACCTGATCGTGATCCCCGAATTCCCCCTCACGATGGACCAAATCGTGGACCACCTGGTCTCGCGAAGGACCCAGGGCTACGGATTCTCCATCGTCGTCGTGGCCGAGGGCATCAACCTCGAAACCCTCGGCGGGACCGAACTCAACGGCGTCCCCACCGAGGGGATCGGCGGGGTGCGGCTCGCGACGCGGGGCGTGGGTCAGTTCGTGGCGTCCCAGATCGACGCGCACGGTGGCTTCGAAGTGCGCACCACCGTCCTCGGGCACCTCCAACGCGGGGGCAGCCCCACGGCGTACGACCGGATCTGGGCGACGCGGGTGGGCGCGGCCGCCTACGACGCCGTCGCGGCGGGTACCTACGGCGTGATTCCCGTCGTGCGGGGCAACGACGTCGTGCTGGCGCCGCTCACCTCGGTGGCCAACGGACAACGCCAGGTGCCCCGCGAGATCTACGAACTCTGCGCGGCGTTCTTCTGATTCCCTAGTCGCGCGCCGCGTCGACCGGGGCGAGTTGACCCAGGCGGTAGTGGCGACGACACAACACCTGGTAGTGCACGGCGCCGTGTTGGACGTCACCCGTCACGAACTGTCGACCCTCGCGGGCGATCACGCCGTTGACGACGCGTGCGTTGCACCGACCCTTCTCCCCGCACCAGCAGGTGGAGGTCAGGGGAAGCTCCTGGGCGCGGTCCGCGATGGCGAAGAAGCGCGCGGAGCCGGGGAACACGTTGAGGAGGAAGTCGGCGGAGAGCCCGAAGGCGTGCACGTCGACCCCGTGATCGTCGACCAGCTCGCCCAACTGGTCGACCTGGGACGCGCTGGCGAACTGGGCCTCGTCGATCACCAGGATCCGGTCGCCCTCGCGCACCAGCTCCGCGATGTGGGGGCCCAGGTCCTCACCGGGCGTGACGGCCTCCGCGTGGGCCTCGATTCCGATGCGGCTGGTCACCATCCCCTGGGCGCTGCGGTCACCGAACGTCCACAGGGCCACGTCCGCGCGGGTCTCGCGCAGTTGCCAGCACAACTGTAGGGCGAGCGTCGACTTACCGGCCGCCATCGTGCCGTACGTGAATGTGAGTTCGCCCATGCCGTTCCTACTCGTCGTGCGCGGATAACGCTACTCGGCCCCGTCCGCGTCGCGGGGGTGGGCGTCACTAGATTGGTGGCATGGACATCACACTGCGCGCCGTCGCTTACATCCGCAATGATCGCAGCGAAGCCCTGGACGACAATTGGGACGACGTGGTCAGCACGGTCGAACTGGCGTCGGACGTACCCAGCGAGGCCCTGCGGGGACTGGGCGACTTCAGCCACGTGGAAGTCGTCTTCTTCGCCGACTGGGCCGAGGACGTTCCGCCCGCCCCCTGGCACCGGCGACCGCGCGGTAACGAGAACTGGCCCGACGTCGGCGTCTTCGCCCAGCGCAACAAGGATCGGCCGAACCGTATTCTGCTCACGACCGTGGAACTCGATGAGGTCGGCGAACGATTCGTTCGCGTGCGCGGACTCGACGGGATTGACGGCACTCCGGTGCTCGACATCAAACCCGTGTTCCACTGGAGCGTGCCGCGCAGTGAGGTGCGCGTGGCCCAGTGGAGCGAAGAACTCGGCGAGCAGTACTTCTAATCTGCCGGCGCGCCGGGCGACGCGACCAACAGGGCGTCTACCAGGTTGCGCGTAGGGCACGTCGCCGGACCGAAGGACTCGATGGCGATGGACGCGGCGGCGTTCGCGCGCGCCAACGCCTCGACGAGC
>JAJZFO010000069.1 GCA_021805305.1 Actinomycetes bacterium
GGCCCAATCGAGCGTCTCGGAGACCGACGGCGCCTTCTTAAGGTCCATCAGGCGCAGGGTCCGCACGACCTGAGAGATCTGCTCGGCCAGGGCCGTGGCGATTCCGGGGACCCGCGACAAGATGATGTCGCGTTCTCGGGCGACGTCGGGGTAGCCCACGTGCAGGTAGAGGCAACGCCGCTTGAGGGCTTCGGAGAGTTCGCGCGTGTTGTTCGACGTCAAGAACACCATGGGAATCTGGCGCGCCGTGAGCGTCCCCAATTCCGGGATTGACACTTGGTACTCCGACAGGATCTCCAGCAAGAGAGCCTCGGTCTCGAGCTCGACCCGGTCTACTTCGTCGATGAGGAGTACCACCGGCTCGCTCGCGGTAATCGCCTCGAGCAGGGGACGAGTGAGGAGGAACTCCTCGGCGAAGATATCCTCTTCGAGCTCCGACCACACTTCGGCCGACCCCTCGGGACGGCCCGCTTGGATACGCAAGAGTTGCTTGCGGTAGTTCCACTCGTAGAGGGCCTTGGACTCGTCGAGCCCCTCGTAGCACTGCAGGCGGATGAGGCGCGCGCCGAGGGCATCGGCCACGGCCTTCGCGAGAGCCGTCTTACCCGTGCCCGCGGGTCCCTCGACCAGTACGGGCTTCGCCAAACGGTCGGCCAGGAACGTCACCGACGAGATGGCCTCCGAACTGAGGTAATCCTGCTGCGCCAAGCGCACGCGCAACTCCTCGGGCGACGCGAAGCGCACCGGCGCGACCTCGGCCAGTCCGAGCCGGCGGGCCAACTCTTCGCGGGGATCGAGCGCGCTCAACGGACCTGTCCGTCGCCGCGCAGCACCCATTTCAGACACGTCAGTTCGCGCAGCCCCATCGGGCCACGCGCGTGCAGTTTCTGAGTGGAGATCCCCACCTCGCCGCCCAGGCCCAACTCGCCCCCGTCGACGAACCGCGTCGAGGCGTTCACCAGCACCGCCGCCGCGTCGACGCGACGCACCCACGCGTCGGCGTGGGCATCGTCGCGGGTCACGATGGCTTCGGAGTGACCGGTGCCGTAGCGCGCGACGTGCGCAATGGCCTCGTCGAGCGAATCGACCACGCGCACCGCCAGGATGAGGTCGAGGAATTCGCGTCGGTAGTCGTCGTCGCTCGCCGGCGTCGTCCCGGGGAGCACCGCCACCGTGCGTTCGTCGCCGCGCAGTTCCACCTGCGGCACGGCGCGCGCGAGGGCGGGCAGAAAGGTCGACGCCGCCGCTCGATGGACCAATACGGTCTCGGCCGCGTTGCACACGCCGGGCCGGGAGGTCTTCGCGTTAGCCACGATGGCCACCGCCTGGTCGAGGTCCGCGCTCTCGTCAACGTAGACGTGACAGTTCCCGTCGCCGTCCAGGACGAAGGGCACGCGCGCGTGTTCGCGCATCGCGGCGATGAGACTAGGCCCACCGCGAGGGATCAGGCAATCGAGCACGTCGGTCAACTGCATGAAACGCACGGCGGCGTCGTGCGAGGGGTCCTGGACTAACGCCACCCCGTCCTCGGGAAGTCCCGCGTCCACCAACGCCGCGCGCCACAGGTCGACGATGAACTGGTTCGAACGTTGCGCCGAGGACGAACCCCTCAGGAACGCCGCGTTCCCACTGCGCACGCACAATCCCGCCACGTCGCTGGTCACGTTGGGTCGGTTCTCGTAGACCACGCCGATGACGCCCAGGGGCACGCGCAGGCGCTCGACGCGGAGGCCGTTGGGGCGCACGCTGGCGTCCACGGTCTCGAAGAGGGGGTCACGCGCGGCCGCGATATCGCGTAGGGCGTGCGCCATGGCGCCGACGCGCGGACCGGTCAGGGTGAGTCGGTCGCGTCCCGCGCCCGACTCCACGTAACTCGCCACCTCCCCCGCGTTGATCGCTAACAATTCGTCTTCGCGATGCGTGAGGGCGTCGGCCACGGCGAGCAACACGCCGACGCGCTGTTGGTCCGTGGCCAACGCCAGCGCGCGTGACGCGTCGCGAACCCGGCGGCCCTGGTCCGCGAGTGAAGAACTCATGCTGTCAGCGTACCGGAGCGCGTTACGGGCGCCGCAACAAGACGAGGTCGTCGCGGTGCACGATCACGTCGTCGCCCTCGAGGAACGACTCCGCACTCACCCGCACGAGACCCTTGGCCACCAGGTCGCCGCGCGGGCCCTGGATCTCGACCGCGTCACCGTCGACGAAATCACCACTGTAGGAGTCGACGCCGACGCGCAACAGGCTGCGTCCATGGTGCTCCAGCGCCTCGAGAGCACCCTGGTTGACCCGCAGCACGCCCGCGGACGCGACGGCGAAGGCAATCCAGGCCTTGCGCGCCGCGAGGCGCTCGCCCCGCGGCTCAAAGGTCGTCCCGAAATCGTGCGAGCCGCCCAGCGCGCGCACCAGCGGATTCGTGGCGCGCGCGGGCGCAATGACCGTGGTCACACCGGACCAGGTCGCCATGCGGGCCGCGGCCACCTTGGACGCCATCCCCCCACTGCCCACTCCCGAGCGGCTGGCACCCGCCACATTCTCAAGGTCAGTGTCGATTGAGGTGACGACGTCGATCAACGTGGCCGACGGGTCCAGACGTGGATCGGCCGTCAAGAGTCCGGGCGTGTCAGTCAACAAAACGAGGTGGCTCGCCGTGACGAGATTCGCCACCAGGGCCGCGAGGCGGTCGTTATCACCGAAGCGGATCTCCTCATCGGCCACGGCGTCATTCTCGTTCACCACCGCCACCACGCCCAGGGCCGCGAGCGCCGCCAGAGTGGAACGCGCGTGCAGGTACTGACCACGGTGCGAGAAATCTAGGGGGGCCAGGAGGACCTGCCCCACGGACAGCCGGTGGACCGCGAACGCGCGGCGCCACGCATCCATTAAGAGCGGTTGGCCCACCGCCGACACCGCCTGGAGGGTCGTGGAGTCAGTAGGACGCGCCCGGCCCGCGCCGACGTCCGCCCAGCCCGCGGTGATGGCCCCGGAGGTCACCACCACGACCGACCACCCCCGGGTGCGCAATTCGACCACGTCCGCCGCCACCGACGCGAGCACGTCGTGCGCCACCCCCCCTCGGTCGTCGGTAACCGACGTGGTGCCGATCTTGACGACGACGCTACGACTCGTCATCGTCGTCGTCTCCGACGCCGTCGAGGCGTCCGTGGCGCGCCAAGCGTTCGCGACGCGTGGCCCGATGGTGTTCACCGCGGTCGAGACCCGATCCCCCGTCGTCACGCCACCACTCAAAGGACAGCGGACCGATCGTGATCACGTCGCCGTCTCGCACGCCCGCGCGGTTCAGGAGCCGGTCGACCCCGAGATCCTTGAGCCGTCGAACGATCTCCGCCAGGGCCTGATCGTCGGTCAAGTCCTGAAAGCGCACCGCCCGCTCCGCCGAACGCCCCAGGACCCGCCAGTTCGCGTCGCCCGCCTTATGCACGGTGACCTCGTCGGGCACGGGCTTGTGCACCACCACCACGTGCTCGCTGGACTGGGCCTCGCGCGCGCGGGCCTCGAGCACGAGGCCCGCCAGACGTGCGTTCAGGGCGTCGACGCCGGCGCCGGTCACCGCCGAAATCGTGGCGACACCCGGCACTTCGCAGGCCGCGACGTCGCCCTTGGACCCGACCACGACGCGCGGTCGCTCCAGGAGGTCCGCCTGGTAGTCGCCGAGCTCGTGCAGCAACGTCTCGAGTTGCGCCTCGGGTCCCACGGGCGCGAACTCCGAGAGATCGAGGAGCACGCACAGGACGCGCGCGCGCTCGACGTGTCGCAAGAAGTCGTGTCCCAGGCCGCGACCCTGGGCGGCGCCCTCAATGAGACCCGGGATGTCGGCCATCACGTACTCGGTGGCGTCCTGGGGACGGCCCGAGCGAGCCCCGACGCGCACCACCCCGAGGTTGGGCACCAACGTGGTGAACGGGTAGTCGGCGATTTTGGGTCGCGCGGCCGATACCCGCGAGATCAACGTCGATTTGCCGACGTTGGGAAAACCGATCAGCGCGACGTCCGCCCGCAACTTGAGCTCGAGGTTGTACCAACGTTCTTCGCCCACCTCGCCCTGTTCGGCGAACGCGGGCGCACGCCGTTGGTTTGAGAGGAATCGATTGTTGCCCTGGCCCCCCAGTCCGCCCGCCGCCGCCAACCAGCGGTCGCCCGGTCCCGCGAGGTCGACCAGGAGTTCGCCCTCCTGGGAGTAGACCAGTGTGCCGACCGGCACGGGCACGACAATCTCCTTGCCGTTGGAGCCGTGCATGCGCTTAGACGTACCGTGTTGACCGTCGCTCGCGCGACGAAACGGATGATCACGGAAACCCAACAATGACGCCTGATTATGGTCGGCCACCAGCCACACGTCACCGCCGCGTCCACCGTCGCCGCCGTCGGGACCGCCCTTGGCCACGTGGGCCTCACGCCGGAAGGAGACGCACCCCGCCCCGCCGTCGCCGGCCTTGGCGTGAAGTTGGGCCGCGTCGACGAAACTACTCACCCCTCCATCCTAGGACCCGCCTCGTTTAGGACCCGACGAGTTCGTCGAGTGCCGCCTCGAACACCCGCTGATGACGGGCCACGTGGTCGCTCGTCGTGGCCGGACACATCAGGGCCATGTTGTGAAAGGGGGTGATGAGAACTCCCCGGTTGAGGGCGTAGAGGTGCAGGTACTCCTCGAGCAAGAGGTCCGCGCTCGCTGCGGACTCGCCGCCGTTGCGCGGCGCGGGGCTCACGAAGCGGTACTCCACACGAGTACCCAGTTGGGCCAGGGACCACGGCAGCGAGTGACGCGCGACGGCGTCGCGCACTCCGTCGGCGAACCGCGTCGCCAGCACCTCCATCGGTCCGAAACTCTCGTCCGTCAGCACCTCACCCAACACCGCGCGCATCGCGGCGAAGCTCAACGCGTTGCCGGCGAGCGTGCCACCCACCCCACCGACGTCCACGATGTCCGCCCCGCTCGCGACCGCGGCGTGCACGCGCGCGGCGAAGTCCTCGCTGAGCGCGAACGCCCCACAGGGCACGCCCCCGCCCAGGGACTTGCCAATCGTCAGAGCGTCCGGCGCCAAGCCGTAGCGCCGGGTCGCCCCGCCGGGACCGGCCGAGAAGGTGTGGGTCTCGTCCACGATGAGCAGGGTGTCGGTCTGGTCACAGAGTTGACGCACACCGGCGAAGAAACCTGGCTCGGGCAGGACGATGCCGATGTTGGTCATCGCCGGCTCGCTCAGGACGGCCGCCACGTCGCCCTGTCGCAGCTCGCGCTCGAGCGCGACGAGGTCGTTGAACTCCACGACGCGAGTCGTGCTCGTCGGATCGAACGCCGGTGCGACGCTCCCGGGTCGCGTCACCGCGCGACCCTGCGGGTCGAGCACGACGAAGGTCTCGTCGACACCGCCGTGATACGAGTACGAGAACACCAGGATCTTGGGACGCCGGGTGACCAGACGGGCTAAGCGCAGCACCCAGCGGTTGGCGTCGGTGGCCGAAAGCGAGAAGGACCACTTGGTCAGACCGAATCGTCGGGTCAATTCGTGCGCCACCCACTGCGCGTCCTCCGAGGGCAACATCGTCGTCACCCCACCGCGGCGTCGGACCCGCTCGTCGAGGGCGCGCACCAGCGGCTCGGGCGAGTGACCCGCCATCGCCCCGGTGTCCCCGAGAGCGAAGTCGACGAGTTCGTGGCCGTCCACGTCGGTGATAATGGCGCCGTGCGCGCTCTCGAAGGTCACGGGGAATCCGCCGGCCCACTTGTTCATCCACGTCATCGGCACTCGTTCGACGAGGTGCCGGGCGCGCTCGTAGGCGGCCAATGAACGCGGATTCTCACCGCGGAACCGAACCCGTTCGCGCTGGACCAATGAGGACAATTGCTGACGATTAACGCCGGACATGGCTCCATGGTAGGGGTGCGCGCACCCGCCCGTGGAGGATTCATCGCCGGTAATAATGTCCTGGTCAGGTAATACTGAGAATCCTGCCGCGACGAGAACGTAAATATCTCCCCGAAATCCCTAAATTGCAGTGTTTTAGCGATAAAGATGGCTCCGGTTCAGGGAACTCTCCCAGTCCGATTTAACGAAGAGTAAGGAGTCGACCGGTGAACAAGGCCGAGTTGGTAGATGCAATTGTTGCCGAGTGTGGAGCGACGAAGGCCGCAGCGACGGATTTCCTGCGCGCGTTCGAGGACGTTGTCGTAGAGAATGTCGCCAAGGGCGAGAAGATCGTGCTTTCGGGGTTTCTGTCCTTTGAGCGTGTTGAGCGCAAGGCTCGCACCGCCCGCAACCCCCAGACCGGCGAGGCGATCCAGGTCGCCGCGTCACGCGCCCCCAAGGTGTCGATCGGATCGACGTTCAAGAAGGCCGTCAAGGGTTAATCCCCGCCGCGGTGTCGTAGCCGCCGCAGTTACCCCGTACGCACCACGACGTGCGCGTTATCAAAAATCACCGCACCACGCCCCTCGGAGAGGATCCGGGGGGCGTGGTGCCGTCTTCGAGCGCTCCCGGGGCACGCGTCGTCCCCGCGCGCGGGACGGACCGTCAGGGTGGAAGGGCCGAAGGCGCTCCACGACGGCGTTAAAAATGGCGTTCCCGAGTTCACCGCGACGAGCCCCTCGAACGGGACCCCTCGTCACGGGGGGTCGTTCGGGCGAAAAGAACGAACTCCCCAGAACCGAGGTCCCGGGGAGTTCGTTTAGGACTAGGGTCCCGGCGTCTACGCTTCGGTCAAGATGTCGACGAGCTTGCGACCACGCCGGAAACCGAACTTCACCTTGCCCTCGGCGAGGGCGAACAGGGTGTCGTCCTTGCCGATGCCAACGTTGCGACCGGGGTGAAAGAGCGTTCCGCGCTGGCGAATGATGATGGAACCGGTCTTCACCAGCGTTCCGTCAAAGGCCTTCACGCCGAGACGCTGCGCATTGGAATCGCGACCGTTGCGGGTAGAACCGCCACCTTTAGTCTTGGACATGGTTCCTCCTTACGCCTCGACCACGTCAGCGACCTTGGTCGCCTTGGTTGCCTTGGTCGGCTGGGGTGAGATCTTGTTGATCTCGACGGTCGTGTACCACTGACGGTGTCCCCACCGCCGACGCTGGATGGCCTTGGCCTTGTAGGTCAGGGCGCGAATCTTCGGTCCGCTCTCCACCCCGACGATGGTGCCCGTAACGGTGGCGCCCTCTAGGTCCGGACCAGCGAGGACGCTGTCCCCGTCCACTAGCAACACGGGCTCGAACTCAATAACAGCACCATTCTCCTCGGCGCGCTTGTCAACGCGGACCAACTGGCCCTCGGTGACGCGCTCTTGAGATGTGCCTACTCGGATGACGGCGTACATAGGGTTTCCATAGTAGCCGAAAACCGCCGACCTTCGTGACTTACAGGCCGGTCGCGACGACGAAACCTCGTCCGTCGCACACGGCGCACACCTTGGAGACTGACTCGAGGAGCCCCTCGTTGACCCTCTTACGGGTCATTTCGACCAGACCGAGCTCGGAGATGTCGAAGACCTGGGTGCGGGTCTTGTCGCGGGCCAGAGCCTGTCGCAGGGCCGACGCCACCGCCTCACGGTGAGCTTTGGTCTCCATGTCGATGAAGTCGATCACGATGATGCCACCGATGTCGCGCAGTCGTAGCTGTCGCGCCACCTCCTCCGCCGCCTCGAGGTTGTTACGGAACACCGTCTCTTCCAGGTTCGTGGTGCCCACGTTCTTGCCGGTGTTGACGTCGATGACCGTCAGCGCCTCGGTGCGTTCAATGATGAGCGACCCACCCGAGGGCAAGAAGACCTTGCGGTCCAGCGCACGGTGCAATTGCTCGTGCACGAAATAGCGCTCGAAGAGTGGGAGTTCCTCGCCCGAGCGGTCGTAGTACTCGATGCGGTCGGCGAGTTCTGGGTTGACCGCCACGACGTAGTCGCGGACCTTGTTGAACAGATCGGCGTCGTCGATGATGACGCCGCGGAAATCGTCGTTAAGTTCCTCGCGCAGAACCCGCACGGCGAGGTCCAGGTCGCGGTAGACCAAGCGGGGCTGATTCGACTTCGCCACCTCGGCCTCGATGGCGTCCCACTTCTCGCACAACGAGGTCACGTCGCGCGCGAGGTCGTCGGCGGAGACCCCCTCCGCGGCGGTTCGAATGATGATGCCGTGGCGCGCGGGTTTGACGTCGTCAATGATTTTGCGCAACCGGCGGCGCTCGCCGTCGGGTAGTCGCTTAGAAATGCCAATGGTGCTCGAATTGGGGACCAGTACCGCGAAACGACCGGGGATCGACACCTCTTGCGTCAGTCGGGCGCCCTTGGCGCCAATGGCGTTCTTGGTGACCTGGCACACGATGGTCTGGCCTGACCTGATCATTTGTTCGATGCGCTTGTCGTTAGTCGTGGGCCCCTCGAGGTCCTCGTCACTCAGCGAGATATCCCCCCGGTACAAGACCGCGTTCTTCGGGATGCCAATGTCGACGAAGGCGAGTTCCATGCCGGGCAGCACGTTTTGGATCCGACCGACGTAAATGTTCCCGTCGATCTGGTTCGTCTCGTCAGCCGCTTTGGCCACGGTGTACTCCACCATGGTGCGTCCCTCCAGGGTCGCGATGTGCGTGGCCTCCTTCGTCGTGTGCACGCACATCAGGTAGCGGCCCTGCGCGCGCGTGCGCCGCTCTCCCCCGCGACGTCGACCCTTGCGAGCCCGTGCGCCGTCGTCATCGTCGACGTCGGGTGCGGAAGCCTCCACCGGCGCCTCGACGGGGCGCGGGTTCGAGCGAGTCTGCCCGCCCTGACGGCTGTCGCCGCCCTGTCGGTTTTGACCGCCCTGGCCGCCGCGACCGCGGCCGCCGCGTCGGCGTCGGTTGGCGCCCTGCCCGGCGGGGACGTTGCCGGAACCCGGTGCGGGGGTGGACTCGCGTGTCGCGCCCACCGACGGTCGAGTATCACCGATCTGGGGTGCGGGACGGGTATCGCCGATGCGCGGACTAGCGGAGGGGGTGGGGGTGGTGGTCTCGTCGCTCACGACGGGTACTCCTTGAGTTCTGGTTGAGGGGGCCGCGCATCAGGGCGCCACGGCCGAGGAAGAGCCGCGTCGCGTGTCGCACGCGCGGGCCGAACAACAAATTACGAGTTGGGCGGGTGCCAGCGGGGCGCCCGAGGACCCTTGGAACTGGGCTACCTCTCTGGCGTGTACCACGTTGCGTCCTTACTGCGGGCGACGACGGAGTGATGTCACTCGGTCGTCACTGCGATTTTCATTGCGCCACCGACGTTTGTACGGCCGCGCCCAACCCCTCCAGGCTAGCCGTAAAACGCCCTATCCGACCTTCTTTATCGTCGTCGCCACGCCCGAGGTGGTCGTCGTGGGAGTCGTAGTGGTCGTGGGAGTCGTGGTGGTCGAGGAAGTCGTGGGACTCGTGGTCGTCGAGAGACTCGTGGTGGTCGTGACGCTCGGCTTAGAGCCCTTGAGGGTGGAAGTGGTCTTCGCGGGGCGGGTCGTGGTCGTCACGGGGGGTACCTGGCTCTTGACTGTCAGGCTCACGGGCGCGATCGGGTGCCTGTAGAGGTAGTCGAAGGCCTGGGCCACCACTGGGGCGGCGGCGTCGGCGCCGTATCCACCCTGGGCGATGACGCAGATGACCACGTACTCGGGATCGTTCGCGGGCGCGAACCCCACGAAGAGGGAGTTCGGCTCGAGCGGCTTGCCGTTGGGTGCGTAACCCGTGGAGGCGGTGCCGGTCTTACCGGCCACGGGAAAGGCGGACTCCGGGAACGACGCGTAGCGCTGGAACGTCCCGTACGCCGTTCCGCTCGGGTTCTGAACGACGCCCTCGAGTCCTTGCAGGATCGGGTTGCGCACCGCCGGTGGCAGGCTCACGTGCCCGAGCACGCGGGGCCCGTAGCGCACGACTAATTTCCCGGTGGGGCTCACCACGGCGGCGGCGACCTCGGGCGCGTAGCGCGTGCCCCCGTTCGCAAACGTCGCGTAGGCGTCGGCCATGGCGATGGGGGTAATGGCGGTCGAGCCCTGGCCGAAGGCCATTTCAATGTTGTCACCCGTGTACCACGTATCGTTCGGGAACGCGAGGGGGGCGGCGTTGTGCAGGGCGATACGTACCGTGGGCGAGTCCACTCGCCCCTGCACCTCATTAGGGAGGTCGATGTTGGTGTACTGGTCGAGACCGTACTCGTGCGCCACGTTCTGAATGGGCGTCTCACCGTACTTCGCCTGCTGGGACCAGAACAGGTAGCCGAGCTGATAGAAGTAGTAGTCCGAGGACACGGTGATGGCGCCCGGCAGGTTCACTAGTCCCGCCCCCTGACCCTGGTCGTCGTGGAAGACGCATCCGTGGGCGCCCTGTAGGCAGCCCGGTACGGTGAAGTAGCCGGTGTCGTCGACCAGTTGCGTGGCCGGGAAAATCCCCGTCTGCAACTGGGCCGTCGCGGTGATCATCTTGAAGGTACTACCCGGGGTGTAGAGACCTTGGATGGGGTAGTTGGTGAAGGCCCCCTCGTTCAGCAAAGTCTTAAACGTCGCCTCCGAGAGTCCGTTGACGAAGGAACTGAGGTTGAACGACGGGTAGCTCGACATGGCGAGCACGGCGCCGGTGCGCACGTCCATGGCGATGGCCGCCCCGTTGAGCGCGGGCGGCAATACGCCGTTGGTGGGGTCGGGGGTGTGACGCACCAGGGCGACGTCGGCCGCCAAATATCCGTCCAGGGCCTTCTGAAGACCCGCGTCCACGTTCAAGATCACGGTATCGCCCTGTTGGGGCGCGGTGCGCTGGACCGCCCCGAGGATATTGCCTTGCGCGCTCACCTCGATGGTGCTGGTGCCCGCGACGCCGCGCAGGTATTGCTCGTAGAAGTTCTCGATACCGGTCTTGCCGTAGGTCGAGTTCGTGGTGTAGTTAAAGGTCGGATTCGCCGCCATCTCGGCGCCCGTGATCGGCCCGACGTAACCCAACAACTGTGACGCGGTCAAACCCCCGAGGGGGTAGCTGCGCTGGGTCACCCCCTGTACGCTCACGCCCGGGAACTCCCCGGGGTGCAATTTAATGAACTGCACCACCGACGTCGGCGCGTCGGTCATGACGGGCGCCGGTTGGTAGGGGTCGTACTGAACGTTGGTGAGATCCTTTTGCACTTGGACCACACTCTGGTGCGTCAAGGTGGCGAGCGCGCCGATCACCGACGGGTTCAGGTAAGCCTGCTGGCGCGACAAGAGGACTTCGGTGGTCGTGATATTGCTCACCAGCGGCGTCCCCGAACGGTCCACGATGAGTCCGCGCGACGCCGGGATCGTCGCCACGTGCAGCGAGTTGGACTGCACGGTGGCGACCGACGCCGAGTGTTCGAGGATTTGGAGCATGAAGAGACGAACTAACAAGAGCACCAGCAGCAGCGAGAAGAATCCCCCGATGATGCGCCAGCGGCGCTCCGGTCGCGCGTGCACCTCCTCGGGGGACGCGACGAGGTCGCGGATACCCACCGGTCGCGGTTCGTTGATATGACGACCTCGTCCGCGCAGAGGGTTGAGCGACACCCACGGGCGCCACAAGCGCTGAAACCACGACGCCGTGGGTCGGTCCCGCCAGGATCCCTTCATCGACGCGCCCGCAACGCCGACGCGCCCGCCATCGCGGCCAGGCGCGACATCGGCCGCGCCAGGAGGAAAAAGGCCACCGCATTCACGACCATGGAATCGAGCAGGCTACCGCGCCACAACGAGAAGTTCAGAGCGACGGCGCCCCCCACGACGAAGACCACCGGCGCGACGAAGCCCGCCGCGGCGGCGATCACCGGGGTGACCCACAGGGCCGCCGAGTCGAGGTCACCCACGCCCTCCTTCCCAAGACGCGACGCCGCGAAGGCCAACAACACTCCCACCAACGCGCTGAGCCCGAACGGCGTCGCGCTCTGCGCGTCAAAGAGGACTCCGCTGAGGAGCCCCGCGGCGAGCGCCAGCGAGGTCAGACCCGTCAAACCCACCGCCACCGGCCACAGCCACACCAACATCACGACCGCACCGGCGAAACGCCACTGCGTAAAGACCGCGAACTGCACCCCGACCACCACCAGGGTGAGGAGAGTGATGCCCGCCCGAGCTTGGATCACGTGGAGGGCTCCCACAAGACGACGTCGACGTACGCCAGATTGTTCAGGTTTGCGGTGGGGGTCAAGGAGACCGAGTAGCTCGACGCGCCCGGATTGATTAAGAGTTTGCTCACCCGACCCACGGGCAACCCCGGCGGGAAGAGCCCCCCTTGGAGGCCGTTGGTGGACAGAAGACTGCCGACCCCCAGCGCCGCGGTCACGGGAATCTGCGTCACGCTCAGTGGATTGTTGATTCCCTCGCCCGAGATCAGCACCGACGTCAGCCCGTTGCCGAACGTCGCGCCCACGACGGAGCCGGTGTCACTCAGCAAGCGCACCGTCGACGAATGCGACGACACGGCGACGACCCGTCCGACGAGTCCTCCGTCGGCCACCACGGGCATGCCCTGCATCACCCCGTCGTCCTGTCCCTTGTCGATCGTGACCGTGGCGGAAAAATTGGTGGGGGAAATTACCGTGACCTGCGCCATGACCGTGCCGAGCGTGGACGCCACGGGTACGTGCAGCGCCTGCGTCAATTGTCGAAGCTGGCGAGCCGCCGACGCGTTCTCGTCGGCGCGCAGGGTAGCTTGACCGAGCAGGTACCGCAGTCGCTCGTTCTGCGCCTCAATATCGGAATAGTTGACCATGCCCGCGACCAAGTGCCCGACCGGGCGCGCGACGAAGTCGGCGGCCCACGAAAACGGGAACACCACCGCGTGCGCGGCACTCTTGGCCCCGGCCACCAGTCCCCCCGTGACGTACACGGTGACGACGATGAGCGTTGCGAGTACCCCGGAGAAGAGAAGTCGGCGCCGCGAACGTTCCGTGGCCACGGTCTAGCGCGAAGGCGACGTCTTGAGCATGCGTGAGAAAACGTCGAGTTCCTCGAGGCACATGCCCGATCCCAGCGCAACGCAGTTGAGAGGATCGTTAGCGACGATGATGGGCATATTGGTCTCGACTTCGAGTCGGGTCGCCAGTCCGTTCAACAGCGCCCCGCCACCCGTCAAGACGATGCCCTGCTCCATCAGGTCAGACGAGAGTTCGGGCGGTGTACGGTCCAGCGTCACCTTGACGGCATCCACGATCGCCTGGACGGGTTCTTCGATGGCGTGACGGACTTGCTCAGTCGAGATCACGACCGTCTTGGGCAATCCGGTGACGAGGTCGCGACCACGAATCTGGGCCTGCATCTCTTGCTGGAGTGGGTACGCCGACCCCATCTGGATCTTGATCTCTTCGGCCGTACGTTCGCCCAGGGCCAGCTGGAATTCCTTCTTCACGTAGGCGACGATGGCGTCGTCGAGTTCGTCGCCCCCGACGCGGATGGACTGACTCGTCACGATGCCGCCGAGCGAGATGACCGCGACCTCAGTGGTGCCACCGCCGATGTCCACCACCATGTTGCCCGTGGGCTCGTGAATGGGCAGCCCTGCGCCGATCGCCGCCGCCATCGGCTCTTCGATGATGTACGCCTTGCGCGCGCCGGCGAATTCGGCGGCCTCCATCACCGCGCGCTGCTCGACGCCGGTGATTCCCGAGGGAACGCAGATGACCATGCGGGGCTTAGCGAACCGACGTTGGTGCACGCGGTGGATGAAGTACCGCAACATCTTCTCGCAGATCTCGAAGTCGGCGATCACGCCGTCCTTGAGCGGACGGATGGCTTGGATGTTGCTGGGCGTTCGGCCAATCATCAGCTTGGCCTGCGCGCCCACGGCCAGGGGCTTGCCATCTTTGATGTCGACGGCCACCACGGAGGGCTCGTTGAGAACGATGCCCCGCCCACGCACGTAGACCAACGTGTTGGCGGTGCCCAGGTCCACCGCCATATCGCGGCCCAATAATGAAAATCGAGAATCAACCATGGAGAACCCTTAATGAGAGTCCGATGAGTACTCTCCTACCCCTGCAAGGCTACGACACGGGAGCGTCGTACACCAAACAGGCTGTAATTAGCCTAGGGCCGGGAAGAATATTGCAATCTCGCGCTGCGCCGACTCGGCCGAATCCGATCCGTGAATGAGGTTTTGACCGATCTCGAGTCCGAGGTCACCGCGAATGGTGCCGGGTGCGGCGCTGGAGGGATTGGTCGGACCCATCATCGTGCGCACGACCTGCCACGTCTCGCCCGGTCCCTCGATCACCATCGCCATCACGGGTCCACGCGTGATGAAGTTCACCAGACCTTCGAAGAACGGCTTCCCCTCGTGCTCGGCGTAGTGGCGCTCCGCCGTCGCGCGGTCCAGCGTACGCAACTCAGCGGCCGCGAGTCGCAATCCGCGCCGCTCGAAACGGTGCACGATGTCTCCCACGAGACCGCGTTCGACGCCGTCGGGCTTGACCAGGACCAGGGTTCTTTCCACGACGAAGAAATCTATCAGGCGGAATTCTGGTGACGAGTGGCCAAGTGCAGGACCTCGGCGCGCACGCGCGCGACGAGGTACAAACTCCCGGCCGCCACGATCAGGTCGTCGTCACCGGAGTGTTCGCGCGCGTAGGCCAGCGCCGTTGACACGCTCGAGTGCTCGAAGGCCACTCCACCCGCGCGACGCACCGCGTCGGCCACCACTCGGGTCGCCATCGCCCGCGGTGAGTCGGGGGCACAGCAGTGGAACTCGGTGAAGCCCAGCGCCACGAGCGGCTCCACCATGTCCTCCACCTCGCGTCCGGTCAGCATCCCGAGCACGCACCGACGCTCCCCCGTCACGTGAAAGGCGCCGTCGAGCGCGGCGCACAGGGCGCGCACCCCGGCGGGATTGTGGGCACCGTCCACCACGATCGTCGGGTGGCGACTCACGAGTTCCATGCGACCCGGCATGACGGCGTTCGCGAGGGTCGAACGAACGACGGGCTCCCCCAACGCTCGGCCGAGGAAGGCCTCCGCGGCGACAATGGAGGTCGTGGCGTTGACGCCCTGATGAATGCCGTGCAGCGAGACGAGCACGTCCTCGTAGCGCGCGAACGGGGTGCGCACCGTGATCGCCCGACCCCCGACCGCCAGGTCGTTTCGTTCCAAGCTGAAGGATTCCTCAATGCTCCACAGAGTGGCGCCCAGTTCACGCGCGCGTTCCGTCGCGATCTCGAGCACAACGGCGTTGGTCGTGGACAACACGGCGATAGCCGAGGGTCGAAAGATACCCACTTTGTCGCGGGCGATGGCGCCAATCGAATCACCGAGGACCGCCGTGTGATCGAGGTCCACGTTGGTCAACACCGTCACGTCACCGTCCACCACGTTGGTGGAATCCCAGGTTCCCCCCAGTCCCACCTCGACCACGGCGACGTCCACCCCCTCGTCGGAGAAGTGGAGCAGCGCGCCGACGGTCAAGAGTTCGAATCGAGTGAGCACGATGCCGCTCACCTGTTCGGCGTCGTAGAGCCGTCCCAGCAATTGCGTGAGGTCGTCATCGCTGATCGACGTGGCGTTCACCGCGATTCGTTCGTTCAACGCGTGCAGATCCGGGCTGGTGAACGTGCCCACGCGCAATCCCGTTGCGCTCAAGAGGGCGCTCGTCAGAGTAGTGGTCGTACCCTTACCATTCGTGCCCGTCACGTGCACAATCGGGTAGTCGTGGTGGGGATCTGCGAAGAGGGCGAGCGCGTCGCGCACCGCGTCCAGCGAGGGCTGGTCACGCCGCCCCGGCGCCAATCGCTCGTAGTCGACGTGGGATTCCAACCACGCCAGTGCGCCGTCGTAAGTCGTTGGGCGCACCACTAACTGGCGCGACGAGTGCGCGTCTTCCTCATCTCGTACAACGGCTCCGCCTCTCGCCGGACGACCGCCGCCGTAATGACGCAACGTTCGACGTCACCCCGCGAGGGCACGTCGTACATCGGCTCGAGCAGGACGTTCTCCAGGATGGAGCGCAGCCCGCGGGCGCCGGTCTGTCGTTCCATCGCCAACTCGGCGATGGCCTCCAGGGCGTCCTTCTCGATGACGAGCTCCACGCCGTCGAGCGCCAGAACCTGCTGAAACTGCTTGACCAAGGAATTCTTGGGCTCGGTGAGGACCTGGATGAGCATCTCTCGATCGAGTTGCTGGACGGCGCCCACGATAGGCAGACGACCAATGAACTCGGGAATCAGACCGAACTTGACCAAGTCTTCGGGCAGCGCGTGTCGAAAGAGCTCCACGTCGCCGTGACGCTTCGCCTCCACCGGCTGATTGAAACCCATTGACTTCTTGCCGAGTCGGCGCTCGATGATCTGTTCCAGACCCGCGAAGGCCCCTCCGCAGATGAACAGGATATTTGCGGTGTCAATCGTGATGAACTCCTGGTGTGGGTGCTTACGGCCACCCTGGGGCGGAACGCTGGCGACCGTCCCCTCAAGAATCTTCAACAACGCTTGCTGCACACCTTCACCGGAGACGTCACGGGTGATCGAAGGATTTTCCGCCTTGCGGGCAATCTTGTCGATCTCGTCGATGTAGATGATCCCTCGCTCCGCGCGCTTGACATCGAAGTCCGCCGCGGTGAGCAACTTCAGCAGAATATTCTCGACGTCCTCACCCACGTAGCCCGCTTCGGTCAACGCCGTGGCGTCCGCGATGGCGAAGGGCACGTTGAGCATTCGAGCCAGCGTTTGGGCGAGGAAGGTCTTACCGCACCCGGTCGGGCCCAAGAGAAGGACGTTGGACTTCCCCACCTCGACGTCGTCGTCGTGAAGGGGGCCGGCCTGGATGCGCTTGTAGTGGTTGTAGACCGCCACCGCCAGAATCTTCTTTGCGTCGAGCTGCCCGATCACAAATTCGTCGAGGAACGAGGTGACCTCACGTGGCGTCGGCAAATCCTCCAAGACGAACTCGGGACGATCGCCAAATTCATCGGCGATGATGTCATT
>JAJZFO010000319.1 GCA_021805305.1 Actinomycetes bacterium
GTGCCGCGCGCGGCGGCGAGCGCCGAGCGCTTGAGCGAGGTTCTGGCGACGTCGCCGGTGATCACGGAGCCCGCCACGCCCGTCGAGGTGGTGACCCACACGGGGGAGATCCGCTTCGAGGACGTGACCTTCGCCTATCCCGGGAGCGAACGGCCGGTCCTCGAGGGTCTCAACTTCACATTGATGGCGCACGCGACCAGTGCCATCATCGGGGGCACGGGGAGTGGGAAATCGACGCTGGTGAACCTCATCCCGCGATTCTTCGAGGTGACGAGCGGCCGGGTGTTGGTCAACCAGGTGGACGTGCGCGACCAGAGTCTGCAGCGACTCTGGGGAAGTCTGGGCATCGTTCCACAATCGGCGTACCTCTTCAGCGGCACGGTGGCCAGCAATCTGCGCTTCGGGCGCGAGGACGCCACCGACGAGGAACTCTGGCGCGCGCTCGACGTGGCCCAGGCCTCGGACTTCGTGGCGTCGATGCCGGGAGGACTCGAGGCGCCCATCGACCAGGGGGGCACCAACGTGTCGGGCGGGCAGCGCCAGCGTCTGTGCATCGCGCGCGCACTGGTGAAGCGAGCGGACGCCTACCTCCTCGACGACTGCTTCTCGGCCCTCGACGCCAACACCGACGCGCGCCTTCGCCTCGCCCTCAAGTCGGGGATCGGCGACGCCGCGGTGGTGATCGTCGCCCAACGGGTGTCGACGATCATGGACGCCGATCAGATCATCGTCCTCGAGGCCGGGCGGGTCGTCGGGGTCGGTCGTCACGAGGAGCTGGTGACGAGTTGTCCGACCTATCGCGAGATCGTGATCTCCCAATTGGGCGAGGAGGCCGTGCGATGAGCATGGGGATGCACGCGATGCGCGCCGCGGCGCCGGTGGGCAAGAGTCACGACGCCCGGGGGACGACCCGTCGACTCGTCGCGCGCCTGGGGCCCGAGCGGTGGCGACTCGCACTCGCTCTGCTCCTGGGCGCCGCGTCGGTGGGCTTCGTGGTGTCGGGCCCGCAGATCCTGGGCAGCGCCACCAACGTTCTCTTCGACGGCGTCGTCTCGAAGCGCCTGCCATCGGGGGTCACCCAGGCGCAGGCCATCGCCCAACTGAGGGCCAGTGGACACACCCAGTTGGCCTCGATGCTCCAGGGGATGCGACTGACCCCCGGGGCGGGCGTGGACATCACCCGGATGGGACAACTCCTCGGTGTCGCGGCGCTGGTGTACCTCGTGGGATCGCTCTTCAATTACCTCCAGGGCTTCACGATGGCCGGCGTCACCCAGCGAGTGGTCTTCACCATGCGTCGCGACGTCGAGGCGAAGATGGCGCGCCTCCCGCTGCGCTACTTCGACGCGCACTCCCACGGCGACGTGCTGAGCCGGGTGACCAACGACATCGACAACATCACCACGACGATCCAACAAGGGCTGAGCCAACTACTCACCTCGGCACTGACCATCGCGGGTGTGCTCGGCATGATGGTCTGGATCTCCCCGCTCCTCGCCGTCGTCAGCGTCGTCACCATCCCCCTGGCACTCGTCGTCACCATGGGGATCGCCAAGCGATCCCAACGCCACTTCACCCGCCAGTGGCGCAGCACCGGCTCACTCAACGGCCTGGTGGAGGAGACGCACACGGGTCACGAGCTGGTCCAGGTCTTCGGACGCAGCGACGCGGTCATCCAGGAGTTCGACGCGCACAATCGCGCTCTCTTCGACGCCAGCTTTCGCGCACAGTTCCTCTCGGGCGTCATCCAGCCGTCGATGCAGTTCATCTCCAACATCAACTACGTGGCCATCGCGGTCCTCGGGGGATATCGGGTCGCGTCGGGTCTGCTGAGCCTTGGTGCGGTGACCGCGTTCATCCAGTACTCGCGTCAGTTCACCATGCCCATCACCCAGATCGCCAGTCAGATGAACATGCTGCAGTCGGGGGTGGCTTCCGCGGAGAGGGTCTTCGAGTTCCTCGACGCCGACGAGGAGGCCCCCGACGTCGCGGCGACGCTGACCCTCCCCGCCCCGAGCGACGAGGTCGCGAGCGTGAGTCTGCGACACGTGCACTTCCGTTACGATCCCGAGGAACCCCTCATCGAGGACTTCAACCTCGAGGTCCCTCAGGGGGCGACCATCGCGATCGTCGGCCCGACCGGGGCGGGCAAGACCACGGTGGTGAACCTCCTGGTGCGCTTCTACGAGATCGACTCGGGTTCCATCGAGCTCAGTGGCGTGGATTACCGCGACCTGACGCGCGAGCAGGTGCGCCGGATGTTCGGGATGGTGCTGCAGGACACCTGGATGTTCTCGGGCTCGATCCGCGACAACATCCGCTACGGCCGGCCCGAGGCCAGTGACGAAGAGGTCGTCGCGGCCGCTCGCGAGGCGCGCGTCGACTCCTTCGTGCGCACCTTGCCCGACGGGTACGACACGGTGCTCGACGAGGACGCGTCGAACCTCTCGGCGGGTCAGAAGCAGTTGCTCACGATCGCGCGGGCGTTCCTCGCGGACCAGAGCATCCTCATCCTCGACGAGGCGACGAGCAACGTCGACACCCGCACCGAGGTGCTGATCCAAGAGGCGATGGCCAACCTTCGACGAGGACGGACGAGCTTCGTCATCGCCCATCGCCTCTCGACCATCCGTGACGCCGACACCATCATCGTCATGGACGCCGGACGCGTCGTGGAGCAGGGTTCGCACGACGAGTTGATGTCGGCTCAGGGCGTCTACTTCTCCCTCTACAACAGTCAATTCTCGGGGGCGGCGACCTGAGGCGCGCCGAGGGCCCGCCTCGCCCCTCGGCGACGAGTGACGTCACGGCGACCTTCGCGCCCCGCGGCGACGTTCCTGAGCGGTCCCTCGATCGTCGCTCGCCTAGGATGTGGACGTAGCGCGAGGTCGCGGCGGCGCTGGGCGGGTGACTGCGGTGGGTCCACCGGCGACGGGCAACGAAGGAGAACCGAGCAATGGCGCAGAAGAGTCCGTCGACCTGGCCCAACGTGCGAGACGCCTCCGAGATCGGGTCGTGGCTGCTCGACATGGACGGCGTCCTGGTGCGTGAGGAGCATCCCATCGAGGGGGCGAACCGCTTCCTCGACATCCTGCGCGAGAGCGAGACCCCGTTCTTGGTGTTGACCAACACCTCGATGTACACCCGTCGCGACCTGAGCGCGCGACTGAGCTACGGGGGGCTCAACGTGCCCGAGGACCATATTTGGACCTCCGCGCTGGCGACGGCGGGGTTCTTGGCCGCGCAGCGTCCCGGGGGCTCGGCCTTCGTCATCGGTGAGGTGGGTCTCACGACCGCACTGCACGAGGTGGGCTACACCCAGTCCGAGAACGACCCCGACTACGTCGTGATCGGCGAGACGCGCAATTACAGCTTCGAGCGGATCACCAAGGCCGTGCGTCTCATCGAGGGTGGGACCAGGTTCATCGCGACCAACCCCGACCCCACCGGACCGAGTCTGGACGGGTCGCTACCCGCCACGGGGGCGTTGACGGCGTTGATCAGTCGAGCGACCGGTAAGGATCCCTACTTCATCGGCAAGCCCAATCCGCTGATGATCCGCTCGGCCCTGCGAGAGCTATCGGCGCACTCCGAGAGCACGGCGATGGTGGGCGACCGAATGGACACCGACGTGGTCGCCGGTCTGGAGGCCGGACTGCACACGGTGCTCGTCCTCTCGGGTGTCTCGAGTGAGAGCGACGCGCAGCGCTTCCCGTACCGGCCGTCGCGGATCGTCAGCTCCGTCGACGTGCTGGCCGGCGAGCTGCACGCCCACTTCAGTCGCGCCTGAGGGTCGCGGTGACGACGCGCGTTCGATGTGACAGCTCTGGGCGAGGGTGGTGGTGTGCATAAGAGATACTTCGCCGTTCCCGAGTTGTTGTTGGGCTTCGACACGGAGACCACGGGACTCGACGTGAAGTGCGAGCGAGCGATCTCCTACGGCTTCTGCGCCTACGAGCGTGGTCGCCTGGCGTGGAGCGAGCACTTCTACGTGCGTCCTGACCGGCCCGTCACGCCCGGGGCCCAGCGGGTGCACGGGGTCTCCCTCGAGGATCTCGACACGAAGTATCGCCACCGCGAAGCGATGTCGGTGCCCATGGGGCTGATACGAGCCGTGGGAGTGCTACGGGACTACCTGGGCCGGGGGGCGAGAATCGTGGGGGCCAA
>JAJZFO010000241.1 GCA_021805305.1 Actinomycetes bacterium
GGCCCAAGCAGCCGCGCCAGCACGGGCGCCACGTCCTCAACCGCTACGAGGACGGGATGGAGAAGTGCATCGGGTGCGAGTTGTGCGCGGGCGTGTGTCCGGTGAACTGCATCTTCGTGCGTGGACTCGACAATCCGCCCGACCACCCGGTCTCGCCCGGCGAGCGCTACGGCTACATCTACGAGATCAACTACCTGCGCTGCATCCACTGCGACCTGTGCGTCGAGGCGTGCCCGACCCAGGCGATCACCGAGTCCAAGATGTTCGAGTTCTCCTTCACCAACCGCGCCGACGCGATCTACACCAAGCGTCAACTGCTGGTCGACGACGAGGGCTTCCCCCAGCGCCTGCCCTGGGAGGACTGGCGCGCGGGCGAGGCGGAGATGACCGGGGGCTGGATGCGCGCCACGTCGCCCGCCGGGGACGCGGCCTTCGAGGGCGTCACCCAGTGGAGCGGCGACCTAGGGGCGGGCGTGCGCGCCGCCGAGGGCGGTCAGAGTGATCGGCGTGACGACGCCGCCACCGGCTCCAAGCAGATCCGCGAGGTCTTCTCGCGCCACCTGCAACCCGACGACGTCCCGCTCGAACAACGAGGTCTGCAAGGATTGCTCACGATGATCGAGGAGAAGCGACCCCGGCGGCGCACGAAGGGGGAGGGCTGATGTTGGCCACGACCTACGCGGTCCCCGACGTCCTGGTCTTCGCGGGAGCGGCCCTGCTCATCATCACCGGCGCGCTCGGCGTGATCGTGATGAAGAATCCGGTGCACTCCGCGCTCAGCCTGATCCTGGCGCTGCTCGGGGTGGCCGTCGCCTTCCTCGCCCAGAACGCCGACTTCCTGGCCGCGGTGGAGATCATCGTCTACGCCGGGGCCATCGTGGTCCTGTTCCTCTTCGTGATCATGTTCTTGGGCGTGGACAAGAGCAATCACCCCCACGTCGAACCGTTGGTGGGCCAGCGCTGGCTCGCCGCGCTGGGCGTGCTGGTGACCATGGCCGGGGTCGTGACGCTCATGGCCAACTCGCATTGGGTGAGCGGCGTGATGTCGAGCTCGACCGGCGGAGTGGCCCTGGCCACCGGGTCCGACAACGTCACCCAGCTCGGCGATTCGGTCTTCACCACGTACCTGCTGTCCTTCGAGGCCACCGCGGGGCTGCTCATCATCGCCGTCGTGGGCGCGGTGCTGCTCGCACGGCGTGAACGACCGGCCGACGACGCCGCGGACGACGAGGTCATCGATCTGACCGGCGACGCCGGCGACCCTGGCGACGCGCAGTGGTGGGTCGTGGACGCGCCATCGCCCGAGGAAGTGGACTCATGACCGTACCGGCGTCGTGGTACCTCGTGCTGGCCGCGGTCCTCTTCGGGATCGGCGCCTTCGGCGTCCTCACGCGCCGTAGCGCGCTCATCATGTTCATGTGCATCGAGCTGATGCTCAACGCGGTCAATCTGACCTTCGTCACCTTCGCGCGCACCATGAGCGACATCGGCGGACAGACGACGGTGTTCTTCATCATGGTCGTGGCCGCCGCGGAGGTCACGGTGGGACTGGGCATCGTCGTGGCGGTGTTCCGCCGGCGCGCCTCGACCTCGGTCGACGAGCTCTCGGAACTGCAGGGCTGATGTCGCACCTCGCCCCGTTGATCCTGGTGCTACCCCTGCTGGGGTTCCTGCTCGTCGTCTTGAACGGTCGCTCGCTGAGCGACCGGATGGTCGGGACCATCGCCACCAGCGTGGTGGGTTTGAGTTTCCTGGCCACCGTCGTGACCTTCGTGCTGTTGTTGCACGACCGCACGCGCGAGGTGACCGTGAACCTGTTCACCTGGATCTCGGTCGACACGCTGCACGTGCCTGCGGCCATCCTGGTCGACCCGCTCTCGATCACCATGTGCCTCTTCGTCACGGGGATCTCCACGCTGATCCACCTCTACTCGACCTCGTACATGCACGGCGAGAAGGACTACCGCAAGTTCTTCCTCTACCTCAACCTCTTCGTGTTCTCGATGCTCACCCTGGTGCTCGCCAACAACCTGGTGCTGACCTTCGTGGGCTGGGAGGGCGTGGGGGTCTGCTCGTACTGGCTGGTGAGCTTCTACTTCGATCGCGAGTCGGCGGCCTCGGCGGGTAAGAAGGCCTTCATCTACAACCGCGTGGGCGACGTCGGACTGCTGCTGGCGATGTTCCTGCTCTTCGTGCACACCCACACGCTGACCTACCTGGGGATCTTCTCCTCGACGTCGCTGCTCTCGCCCGCGACCGCCACGCTGGTGGTGCTGGCGCTGTTGCTCGCCGCGACGGGCAAGAGCGCGCAGATCCCGCTGTTCAACTGGCTGCCCGACGCCATGGAGGGTCCGACGCCGGTGTCGGCGTTGATCCACGCGGCCACCATGGTGACCGCGGGCGTGTACCTGCTGGTGCGCATGTCGCCGGTGCTGGCGCTGTCCTCGTCGGGGCGCATGACCATCGCGGTCATCGGCGGGCTCACCGCCTTCGTGGCGGCGACCATCGCCACGGCGCAAAAGGACATCAAGAAGGTCCTGGCGTTCTCGACGGTGTCCCAGATCGGCTACATGGTGCTGGCGGTGGGGGTGGGCGCCTACGGCGCGGCCATCTTCTTGATGGTCAGCCACGCCTTCTTCAAGGCGCTGCTCTTCCTCGGCTCGGGCTCGGTGATCCACTCCCTCGGCGGTGAGCAGGACATGCGCAAGATGGGTGGGCTGGCCAGGTGGCTCCCGCTCACCTTCCCGACGTTCCTCGTGGGGTGGCTGACGATCTCGGGGGTCCCGCCCTTCGCGGGATTCTGGTCCAAGGGCGACGTGTTGACCAACGTCTTCGCGCACAACAAGCCCCTGTGGGTCCTGGGGATCCTCACCGCGATCCTCACCGCGTACTACATGAGTCGCCTCTTCATCTTGACCTTCCGCGGCAGCGAGCGCTTCCGCGAGGTGACCCACCAGCACGACCCGCACGAGTCGCCCCTCGCGATGACCGCGCCGCTGCTGATCCTGGCCGCGCTCAGCGTGCTCGGGGGACTGCTCGACCTGCCCTGGGCGCACGGTTTCTCCCTGACGCACTTCCTCTCGCCGACCTTCGGCTACGTGGCGCCGAGCGCGGCGCAGAGCACCACCCTGCAGACCGGTCTCGCCCTCGTCGACGTGGCCGCCGCAGCCATCGGCCTCTTCGCCGCCTTCACGATCTGGCGCAACACCGTGGAGTCGAGCACCTTCGAGAAGCCCTTCTTCGAACACGTCTGGCGATGGGACGACGCCTACGACGCGGTGCTGGCGCGACCGCTCGAGCACCTCGCCCAGGTCTCCAACGACGTCGTGGAGAACCGCATTATCGACGGTGCGGTCGAGGGCCTCGGAGGATCCGTGCAACGAAGTGGTGAAGGTATCCGCAAGCTCCAAGCGGGCATGGTGCGCCAGTACGCCCTGGCCATGGTGCTCGGGCTGACCGTGATCGTGGTCTACCTCGTGGGACGGGTGAGGTAGCGATGCACTCCTCGTGGTGGTTGAGCGTGCTCATCGTGCTGCCCCTGGTGGGCGCGTTGGTCGCGATGCTGGTGCGAAAGACGCCGGGCGCCTCCTACGTCGTGGCCGTGGCCGTGGGCACGCTCGAGGTGATCGTGTCGCTGGTGGTCGCCGTGCTCTATTCGAGCCACGTCGCCAACGCGGGCACCTTCGACTTCGTGAGTCGTCACGTGGTGTCGGCGCCGCTGGGCCTGGCCTACGACGTCGCGCTCGATGGCCTAAGCCTGCTGATGGTCGTGCTGACCGCGTTGGTGCTGTGGCTGTCGCTCCTGGGCGGACGCGACAAGCGCCGCGAGCCGGCCTTCGTGGCGTGGCTGCTCATCCTCACGGGTCTGACCATGGGGGCGTTCGTGGCCCACGACGTGCTTGAGTTCTTCGTCTTCTTCGAGTTGACCCTCGTGCCGTGCTACTTCATCATCTCGGGCTGGGGTGGGCGCGAGCGCTCGCGCGCGGCGCTCAAGTTCTTCCTCTACACCTTCAGCGCCTCGGCGTTCCTGCTCATCGGCATCTTGTACATGGGCTTCGCCTATCAGCACCAGCACCCGACCTCGGGCCTGACCTTCGCCTACGGCGCCTTGTCGAGCATCGCGATGTCGCACCCGGTGGCGGTGTGGCTCTTCGTCGGCTTCGCC
>JAJZFO010000167.1 GCA_021805305.1 Actinomycetes bacterium
GTACCGTCGTCGCCCTTGCGCGTGTAGATCCTCACGGGTCAAGCGTAGTAACTTCGACCATCACGCGGGTAGCCTGAAGACGCGATGTCCACACTCCTGCGCCCACCCTTCGAACGCCCCCGCGTTGACGACCCGTACCTGGCGGCGCTGGCCGATCGGGTCTTGATCTACGACGGCGCGACGGGCACGAACCTCCAGACGCTCGAACTCAGTGCCGACGACTTCGGCGGTCCCTCCTTCGAGGGGTGCAACGAGGTTCTGGTGGTGACCCGCCCCGACGCCATCGAACGGGTCCACCGCTCCTTCCTCGACGTGGGCGTTGACGTCATCGAGACCGACTCCTTCGGTTCCTTCTCGGTGGTGTTGGCCGAGTACGGCATCGCCGATCGGGCCTTCGAACTCAGTCACGCCGCGGCGCGCCTGGCGCGGCGCGTCGCCGACGAGTACTCCAGTCGCACCCACCCGCGCTTCGTGGCGGGCTCGATGGGGCCGGGTACCAAGTTCCCCACCCTCGGACAGATCACCTACGACGACCTCGAAGCCAGTTACGAGGAGATGGCCTACGGGCTCCTCGAGGGCGGGGTCGACCTCCTGATCGTCGAGACCATGTTCGATCTGCTCTCGGGCAAGGCCGCCATCGCCGCCTGTCACCGCGCCATGGTCCGCCACGGTCGCGTGGTGCCCATCCAGGCCCAGGTGACCATCGAGCTGACCGGACGGATGCTGCCGGGCACCGAGATCGGCGCGGCGATCACCGCCCTGAGCCCCCTGGGGGTCGACGTCTTGGGTCTCAACTGCGCCACCGGTCCGGTCGAGATGTACGAGCCCCTGCGCACCCTCTCTGAGAGCGCCCCGATGCCGCTGTCGTGCCTGCCCAACGCCGGTCTGCCCAGCGTGCTCGACGGACGGATGCACTACGACCTCACGCCCGAGGGACTCGCCGAACACCTCTCGAAGTTCGTCACCGAGTACGGCGTCGCCGCCGTCGGCGGGTGTTGCGGCACGACGCCCGAACACCTGGCGCGCGTCGTGGCCGCCGTGCGCCCCCTGGCGCGCGCCGCGCGAGCGCCCGTCCTCGAACCCTCGGTCAGCTCCATCTACTCGCCCGTCACGTACCACCAGGACCGCTCGGTACTCCTCGTGGGGGAGCGCACCAACGCGAACGGCTCCAAGAAATTCCGCGAGTCCATGCTCGCCGGCGACTGGGACGCCTGCGTCGCGATCGGGCGGGACCAGATCAAGGAGGGGGCGCACGTGCTGGACGTGTGCGTGGACTACACCGGCGCCGACGGCGTCCACGACATGAACGAGGTCATGAGTCGCTTGGCCACGCAGTCCTCCGTGCCCATCATGGTCGATACCACCGAGACCGCGGTCGCGCGCCAGGCCCTGACCTGGTTGGGGGGCAAGGCCGTCCTCAACTCCGTGAACCTCGAAGAGGGCGACGGACCCGGCACGCGACTCGACGGCTTCCTCTCCCTGGCCGCCGAGTTCGGGGCCGCGGTCGTGGCCACCTGCATCGACGAGGAGGGCCAGGCGCGTACCGCGGAATGGAAGGTCCGCGCGGCGCGCAACATCACCGAGCTGGCGGTCACGCGCTACGGGCTCAGCGCCACCGACGTGTTCATCGACCCCCTGGCGCTACCCCTCTCGACCGGCATGATCGAGTCGCGCCGCGACGGCATCGAGACCATCGAGGCCATTCGCCGGATCAAGGCCGAACTCGCGGGGGTGCGCACGATACTCGGGCTCTCGAACGTTTCCTTCGGGCTCAACCCGGCGGCGCGTCAGGTGCTCAACAGCGTCTTCTTGCACGAGTGCGCGGAGGCGGGCCTCGACGCCGCCATCGTGCACGCCTCGAAGATCCTGCCCCTCGCGCGCGTCGACGAGGAGGCGCGCCGCGTGTGCCTCGACCTCATCTACGACCGTCGCCGCGACGACTACGACCCGCTCAGCGAACTCCTGCGCCTCTTCGAGGGGGCCACCCTCGCCTCGAACAACGCGACGTCGCTGGACGATCTGAGCCTCGAGGAACGCTTACGTCGGCGCATCATCGACGGGGTCCGCGTGGGACTCGAGGCGGACCTCGATCAAGCGATGGCCGAGGGACTGACCCCCCTCGCCATCGTGAACGACCACCTCCTCGAGGGTATGCGAGAAGTGGGTGCCCTGTTCGCCAGCGGCGAGATGCAGTTGCCCTTCGTGCTGCAGTCCGCCGAGACGATGAAGAGCGCGGTCGCGCACCTGGAGCCCTTCATGGAGAAGGTCGACCAGGGCGGGCGCGGCAAGGTGGTGCTCGCCACCGTCAAGGGCGACGTCCACGACATCGGCAAGAACTTGGTGGACATCATCTTGACCAACAACGGCTACGAGGTCGTCAACCTCGGTATCAAGGTGGGTATCAACGAGATGCTGAGCGCGGTCGAAGAACACGACGCCGACGCCCTCGGGATGAGTGGACTCCTCGTGAAATCCACGCTCATCATGCGCGAGAACTTGGAGTTGATGAACGAGCGCGGCATGGCGCACGTGCCCGTGCTACTGGGCGGCGCGGCGCTGACGCGCACCTACGTCGAACGCGATCTGCGCGAGACCTACGCGGGACGCGTCTTCTACGGGAAGGACGCCTTCGAGGGACTGCGCGTGCTCGACCGCCTCGGCGAATTACGCAAGTCCGGCGAGGAGGACCCGGACTTCGGTCGCCGGATCTCTGAGAAGAACGTGCACCGCCGGATTCGTGGGGAACAGGGCGCGGCGCCCGCGGGACTGCCCGCGCGTAGTCCCAACGTCGAGGTCGACAACCCGCTCTTTCCCCCGCCCTTCGTCGGCAGCCGTGTCGCCAAGGGCATGTCGGTGGACGAGATCAGTGAGTTCTTGAACCTCACGGCCCTGTTTCGCAATCAGTGGGGATTCCGTCCCGACGACGGCGAGGACGACCCGGCCTTCAAGGCGCGCGTCAGCGCGACGTTACGCGAACAGATGGCGATCGCCAAGGCCGAGAGCCTGTTGACGCCCCAGGTGGTGTGGGGCCACTTTCCCGCGGCCGCCGACGGCAACGACCTCGTCATCTTCACCGACGACACGCGCCGCACCGAACGCACGCGCTTTCACTTCCCGCGTCAGCACGTCGAGCCGTTCTTGTGCATCGCGGACTTCTTTCGACCCGTCACGAGCCCCGACCGGGACTACGCCAGCTTCATGCTGGTGACCATGGGTGCGCGGGTCTCGCAGCGGTGCGCCGAACTCTTCGCCGAGAACCGTTACACCGACTACCTGTTGCTGCACGGTCTCGGCGTGGAGATGGCCGAGGCCCTGGCCGAGCTCTGGCACCAACGGATCCGCGAGGAACTGGGCTACCAGGAGGAGGACGGACCCTCGCTCTTTGGACTCTTCCGCCAGCAGTACCGCGGTGGTCGCTACTCCTGGGGCTACCCGGCCTGCCCCGACTTGACCGACAACGCCAAGGTCGCGGAACTCCTCGAGGCCCGTCGCATCGGCGTCGAGGTCTCCGAGGGATTCCAGTTACACCCCGAACAGACGACCGACGCCATCATCTGTCATCACCCGATGGCCAAGTACTTCGTCGCCTGAGCCCCGGGATCGGCCTAGAAGGCGGGCCGACGGTCGATCTCCATGAAACGCTCCGGGTGCGCGAGCGGCGCGAATCCGACCTTCGCGTAGACGTCCTGGGCGTCGCGCGTCGCCAGGAGGATCCGCCGCACCCCCACGCTCGACCAGTACTCGACGACGTCGCCGACCATCCACGACGCCAGGCCCCGACCACGGAAGGCCGCGTCGACGAACACGTCACAGACCCAGGCGAACGTGACGTGATCGGTGACGATGCGCGCGCAGGCCACGGTCCGACCGTCGCTGGCGATCACGGCGTAGAGGTACGAGTTATCGATCGCCGTGTCGACCGCGTCGCGACTGCGACCCGTCGCCCAGTACGCCTCGGTCGAGAGCCAACGGTGGATCGTGGTGACGGAGATCCGCGTCAGGTCCGCGGTCAAGGTGTACTCGCCGCGAACTCGATCGGGCAACAGATTGGGCATAATTCACACGTCCTTTGGTCGTCCCAATCTTCACACCATTCCCGCCGGAACGCGACCCCCCCCCCCGCGC
>JAJZFO010000128.1 GCA_021805305.1 Actinomycetes bacterium
CGGCTACGTCAAGTCGGTCGCGGCCGACGCCTTTCGCACCCAGGCCCGCGGTGGTCGCGGCGTGCAGGGCGCGAGACTCAAGGAGGAGGACTTCGTCCAACAGATCGTGCACACCACGACCCACGCCTATCTCCTGATGTTCTCCAACCTCGGGCGCGTGTTCCGTCTTCGCGGGCACGAGATTCCCCTCAAGGAGCGCACCGCCAAGGGCACGGCCATCGTCAACCTGCTGAACCTGCAGCCGAACGAATCCATACAGGCCATCGTGACCACCAACGATTTCCCCGAGGACAAATTCCTGGTGTTCGCCACCGCCAACGGCACCGTCAAGAAGACCCCCTTCTCGGAGTACGACAAGTCGCGACGCGAGGGCTGGATCGCCATCAAGTTGCGCGAGGGCGACGAAGTGGTGCGCGTCGTGCCCACCAGCGGCGCCGACGACCTGATGGTGGTCACGTTTCGCGGCATGTCGATTCGCTTCAACGAGGGTGAGGTCCGCGAGATGGGCCGGGACGCGACCGGCGTGCGGGCGATCAAGTTGCGCGACGACGACAAGGCGATCTCACTGGACGTCGTACGCGACGACGCCGATCTCTTGTTGGTCACCGACACCGGATTCGGTAAGCGCGTCAAGACCGAGCGTTTCAATCGGCAGGGTCGCGGCGGCCAGGGCGTGCGGGCGATCAAGTTGTCGGCGGCTCGCGGCTTCGTGGTCGCGTCGTTCATGATCCGACTCGACGACGAACTGCTGCTCGCCTCGAGTGGTGGCGTGCTCATTCGAACCTCGGCGCGCGAGGTGTCCTCCCAGGGCCGGGACGCGACCGGGGTGCGCGTGATGAACCTCGACGAGGGGCACACCGTCGCGACGGCGGCACTGGTGCCCGCCGGGGACGATCTCTAGTCGACGGGTTCCTCGCGACGCGCCCACGCGCGGCGCAGGGCGTCCAGCATGACGTCGGCGCCCTGGGCGCCCGTGACGTGGACGTCGCCGTTCATCACGAAGGCGGGGACGCCCGAGATACCGCGCCGAGACGCCTCGCGTTCGTCCTGGCGCACCCGGTCGACGAAGTCGTCGCCCGCGAGGGTGGTCGCCACGCCGCGCACCCCGACCTCGTCCGCGAGGCGAGCGAGGGTCGGTGCGTCGCTGAGCAGGTGCCCTTCACTGAAGTAGGCCCGAAAGAGTCGTTCGCTCATGTCGTCGGCGAGCCCCTGGGTCGCGGCGAGCGCGATGACGCGGTGCGCGTCGAAGGTGTTGGTGGGCCGGGCCGCGTCCATCGACCACTCCATCCCGAGCTGGCGCGCCCCCTCGGCGACGCGCTGATTGAGGGCGTGGGCGTGGGTCAGCGGGAGGGAATACTTGACCGCGAGCATCTCGTCGAGTGATCCCGGGTAGGTCAGGGGCGCGTGCGGGTCCAGTTCGAAGGCGCGGCGTTGCACGACGACGGCCGTGGCGTGCTCGAAACGGGTGAGCGCGTCGCGAAAGTGACGCTGGCCCAGGTAGCAGAAGGGACAGACGACGTCACTCCAGACGTCCACGACGAGTTGAGGGGTCATACCCCATGCTGTCACAGGGGAAGCCCGCGAGGGGCCCCGCCGCGTCGCGCGCGGGGCACGAGGCGACGGGTGACGCCACGGGTGGGGGTGCGCGTAGGGGCCGTATCATGGGGTCATGGATTCCCGCACCGTCGTGACGACCGACCGCCACCTCGTCGCGACCCTCGGGCGCGGGGCGGGTGTTCACGCGCGCACCGCGACGGGTGACGTCGCCCCCCGCGGTGACCGAGACGATTCCTGCGCCCGCGCCGAGTCCCTGGGTCGCTAGATGCTCATAGTCCGAGATTTGGGTATTGAGATCGGCGCGCGCCGTATCCTCGAGCCGGTGTCCTTCACGGTCGGCAACGGCGAGAAGGTCGGCTTGGTGGGACGAAACGGGGCGGGTAAGTCGACGCTGCTCTCGGTGTTACTGGGTCACACCCCCGAGCACCTGCGGATCACCGGCAACGTGCAGCACCAGGGTCGCGTGAGCCACCTGCCCCAAGAACCCGTGCCCGGGGGCCTCGGGGTGGAGCCCATCGGTCTCTCCCACGTCCTCTCGGCGCGCGGCATCGATCAACTCGACGCGGACATGCAGCACGCCCGTCACGAACTCGCCGCGGACCCCACCGAGGAGACCATCGAGCGCTTCACGGCGCTCGAGGAGGCGTTCCGTGAGCGGGGGGGCTACGAAGCCGAATCCGAGGTCGCGCGACTCGCGGCCGGCCTGGGTCTCGCCGGGTGGTCAGCGCCGCCGCGTGGATCTGATGCGCGTGCTCTACGAGCAGCCCGAGACCATGGTGTTGGACGAACCGACGAATCACCTCGACAAGGCGGCGAAGCGGTGGCTCTTCGACGAACTCGACCGCTTTCGCGGCACGGTGCTGGTGATCAGCCACGACCTGCCCCTCCTGGACAAGTCCATCGATCGCGTGTTGGCGCTGCGCGACGGGCAACTGCGCGAATACAAGGGTAATTACTCCAAGTTCCTCGAACAGGAGGAGACGCGCCGCCTGAGCGAAGAGAAGATGGCGATGCACCAGGGGGAGCAGATCGATCGGATGAAGTCGCTCGCGGACTCGATGCGCGGCCAGACGGCCGCGCGAGCGCGCCTGGCCAAAGTCCTGGACCGCAAGGTCGAGAAGCTCGAGGACAACCGCGTCGAGGTGACCAAGAAGGAGAAGAAGGTCACCTTCCGACTGCCGGCGCCCCCGCGCAGCGGTGACGTCCCCATGACCGTCGAGCGCGTCGGGGTGCGCTACGGCTCGCTATCGGTGCTCAACGACGTGAACTTCATCACGCGCCGCGGCGACCGCATCGTGATCGTGGGCAAGAACGGCGCGGGCAAATCCTCGCTGCTGCGCTGTCTCGCGGGCACCCAGGCGGCCCAGAGCGGCACCGTCAAGTTCGGGGCCAACGTGACGGTCGGCTACTTCGCCCAGGAGCACGAGCAACTCGACTTCTCCAAGAGCGTGCTGGCGCACCTCGACAACGCGACGGTGGTCACCGAAGTGCAGCGCCGGGCCCTCCTCGGGGCCTTCGGTCTCAAGGGATCGGCGGCCCACCAAATGCCGGGCACCCTCTCGGGCGGTGAACGGGCCAAGTTGGCCCTCGCCATCTTGGCGGCGTCGGACGCTAATCTCCTCCTCTTGGACGAGCCGACCAACAATCTCGACCCGGCGAGTGTCCTGGCCCTGGGTGAGATGATGGGACAGTGGACCGGCACCATCGTGGCCGTCAGTCACGAACGCGAATTCGTCGAAGCGATGAAGCCCACCCACGCCGTCTTGTTGCCCGAGGAGTACTTCGACCTGTGGCGTGACGACTACATGGATCTCATCGAGCGGCGCTGACGCGTCCGCCGCGGGGTCGACCCCGCGGCGACCCCGGTCATTCGATGCCGGTGTACCAGGGTGAGGTCCGCGGCGGGTACGCCAGTTGGAAGAGTCCGTGGTTGAGCGACAGGTTGGGGTTGTAGTAGGGGTCGCGCGCGATCTCCAGGCCCCAGCGGTCGCGTACCGTGAGCACCTCGTTGATGAAGCGGACGTACTTCTCGCCGTGCTGGTCCGACCCGCGCGACACCGATTCGTAGTGCAGTAACTGGGCCAGCGGGGTGTAGGTGACCTTGTAGCCCGCCGCCTGCACGCGCAGGCAGAAGTCGATGTCGTTGAAGGCGACCTTGAGGTTCTCGTCGAGTCCCCCGACGTTCTCCCAGATGTGGCGGTACACGGCGAGGCACGCGGCGGTGACGGCCTGATATTCCGAGGCCAGGGCGGTGCGTCCGAAGTACCCCATGTCGGCGGCGGGGCGGAATTGGCCCACGTGCGAGGCGAGGCCCTGGGGTCCGAGCAGGACGCCCGCGTGCTGGATCCGGCCGTCGGGGTAGAGCAATTTCGCCCCCACGGCGCCGACGCCGGGTTGGAGCAGCTGGGCGACCATGTGGGTCATCCACTCCCCGTCGATGATCTCGGTGTCGTCGTTGAGCAGCAGGAGGATCTCCCCGTCGCAGGAGGGGACGGCGCGATTGTGCAGGGCCGAATAGTTGAACGGGCTGTCGTCGCGCACGACCGTGATCTTGTC
>JAJZFO010000333.1 GCA_021805305.1 Actinomycetes bacterium
GGCGAGGGTGTCGAGCTGCAGGATTGCCACCAGGGTCGGGTCCGGTGTCTGGGCCTTGATGGCGGCGTAGACCAGGGCGACGGCCTGCGCGCGGCCCTCGGCCTCGAGGATGGTGGCCTGACGGAGTCCCTCCGCGCGCAAGATGGCGGACTGTTGGGCTCCCTCGGCCTCCTTGATGGCGGCCTGGCGGGCGCCGTCGGCGACGTTGACGGCGGACATCTGGGTACCCTCGGACTCGAGGATGCGCGCGCGCTTCTCCTGGTCGGCCTGCTTCTGCAGGGCCATGGCCTGAAGAATCTGTTCGGGGGGCGTGATCTCGAGCACCTCGACGCGATTGATGCGCACCCCCCACTTGTCCGTGGCCTCTTCCATCTGGGTCTGCAGCAGCGTGCCGATTCGTTCGCGCTGGGAGAACGCCTCGTCGAGGGTGATCGACCCGAAGACCGCGCGCACCGACGTGCGCGCAAGGTTGTCGGTACTGACCAGGTAGTCGGAGTTGGTGAACAGCGCGAGGCGCACGTCGACCACCTGGGAGAAGATGGTGGCGTTGACGATGACGGCGACGTTGTCGCGCGTGATCACCTGCTGGCGGTCGCCGGTGCGCGGTGTCTCTCGCACGTCGACGATCCGCATGACCTCGATGAAGGGGACGATGAAGGTGAGGCCGGGGTTACGTACGGCCTTGAACTCGCCGAAGCGCGTCACGACCCCCACGTAGCCCTGCTGGACGATGCGCACCGCTTTGAGGAGCAGGACGATGGCGAGCAGCACCACGATGACGGCGACGCTCAGGATCACGAGATTCATAGGGTCCTCCTCTTCTGGGAGGCGCCGCGGCGCGGATGCGACGCAGCGCCTCAAGGCGGAGTGTACTCATCCGCCTCGCCGGTAGTCTGAAGGTCATGTCTGACACTCTGGTCTCACCCGACGTCGTACAACGCGTGCTCAATGAATCGATGGGTCGCGGGGCCGAATTCGCCGAGGTCTTCGTCGAGGATCGGGCGACTTCGTCGGCGTCGCTCGATCAGCGCCGTATTCAGGAGTTGAGCTCGGCGCGCTCGCGGGGGGCGGGCGTGCGCGTCGTGGTGGGCGAGACGACGGGCTTCGCCCACACCGCTGACCTCTCCGAAGCGGGTCTGCTCGACGCCGCGCGCGCGGCGTCGGCGGTGGCGCGCGAGGGCCGCGGTGGTGTGCGCGGGGTCTCCCTGGAGGAGGTGCGCGCGTACCCCTCGCGTGCACTGGTAGCGCCCGGGGACGTCGCCAAAGCCACCAAGATTGAATTGATGATGCGCGCCGACGAGGTCGCGCGCGCCAGCGCGGACGCGATCAGCCAGGTGCAGGTCGGCATGTCGGATTCGACCCGTCGCTTCCTCGTGGCGAATTCCGAGGGTGTCTTCGCGACGGACGATCAGGTGCGTACCCGCTTCGCGGTCTCGTGCGTGGCCAACGGTGACGGCGGCATGCAGACGGGCTACCGCCCCCTGGCCGCGACGAGGGGCTTTGAGTTCTTGACGCCCGACGCGATCGAGGAGGCCGCTCGCGGGGCCGCCCACCAGGCCCTCACCAAACTGTCCGCGCGTCCGGCTCCCTCGGGGGACCTCCCGGTCGTGCTCGCGGGGGGTTCGGGGGGCATTCTCTTTCACGAGGCCTGCGGGCACGGCCTCGAAGCCGACGCCGTAATGAAACAGGCGTCGGTGTACGCGGGCAAGGTGGGCGAGTTGGTGGCCTCGCCCCTGGTGACACTGGTCGACGACGGCACCATGACGGGGGAGTGGGGCTACCTGGCCGTGGACGACGAGGGTCGTCCCGGCGCGCGCAACGTGCTCATCGAGAACGGGGTCCTGACCGACTACATGTGGGACTACTTGCGCGCGCGCAAGGAGGGTCGCGCCTCTTCGGGTAATGGCCGTCGCCAGAGTTACGCGCACCTGCCCATGGTGCGCATGACCAATACCTATCTGCTGGCGGGCGACGCCGACGCCGACGAGATCGTGGCGCAAACCCCGCGCGGCGTCTACGTGGCGCAATTGGGCGGCGGACAAGTGAACACCGCGACCGGCGACTTCGTCTTCGGCGCGACCGCCGCCTTCATGATCGAGAACGGACGCATCACCACGCCACTGCGCGACTGCAATCTGATCGGCAACGGGCCCGAGATACTCCGGCGCGTCGACGCCGTGGCCTCGGATTTCTCGACGACGCCGGGCACCTGCGGTAAGGACGGCCAACAGGTCGCGGTCGGTTGCGGTCAGGCCACCATGCGACTCACCGGCATCACCATCGGGGGGACGGCGGCGTGAGCGAACTATTAGAACGCGCGCAGGCCCTCCTCGGTCGCGTCGGCGACGCCGAGGAGATGGAGGTCTTCATCTCTCGCGGCGTCGAGACCGAGGTGCAGGCCTACCAGGGCGAGGTCGAGAATCTCTCCCGCTCGACCTCCGCCGAGATCGGCATCCGGATTCTGGTCGATGGACCCCAGGGCGCTCGCGTGGGCAGCGCCTACGCCGGTTCCCTCGATGAGGAGGCCGTCGCCGAGGCGATCGCCAACGCCCGCGACAACGCCCGCTTCGCCACCGAGGACGAATTCGTCACCTTCGCGCGCCCCGACGGCGTCGCCGCGGTGACCCTGTCACTGTGCGACCCCGGTGTCACGACGACGTCGATGCGCGACAAGGTGGCCATGGCCATCGAACTCGAAGCGATGGTGCGTTCGGGTGATCCACGGATACGCCAGGTGGACGCCGCGAACTATTCGGACTACCTCGCCGACGCCGCGATCGTCACCACGACGGGGATCTCGGCGACCTTCGAACGTTCGGGGGCCTACGTCTCGGTCGAGGCCATCGCGTCCCAGGGTGATGAGGACCAGACCGGCTGGGGGCTGTCCGCGGGTCGTGCCCCCGGCGAGTTGTCACTGGACAACGCCGCTCGCGACGCCATCCGACGCGCCACGCGCATGTTGGGCGCCGTGAAGGTGCCCTCCACCAAGGGGGTGGCCGTCTTCGATCCCCGCTCGGGCGCGGCCCTCTGGTCCATCATGGGCGCCGCGCTGAGCGGTGACGCCGTCGTGCGGGGGCGGTCCTTCTTCGCGGGGCGCCTGGGCGAGATGGTCGCGTCGCCCCTCGTGACCCTCATCGACGACCCCACCGACGCCCGTCATTTCGCGGCGAGCCCCTTCGACTCCGAAGGCTTGGCGTCGCGGCGCAACGAACTCGTCGTCCAGGGCCGGCTGGAGAAATTCGTGTACGACACCGTGTCGGCGCGGCGCGCCGGTACCACCTCGACGGGCAATGCCGTGCGGGCGGGGGTGGCGGGGTCGCCCTCGGCGGGGTGCCGCGCCCTGCAACTGGCCCCGGGCGAGTTCGACCAGGACGAAATCTTCCGTCGCGTCGGCGAGGGTATCTTCGTCGAATCCCTGACCGGCGTGCACTCGGGGGTCAACCCCATCTCGGGGGACTTCTCGGTGGGCATCACCGGACTGATGATCCGTAACGGGGTGCTGGCCGAGCCCGTTCGTGAAGTGACGATCGCCTCGACGCTGCAACGCATGCTGCTCGACGTGGTGTACGTGGGAAACGACGTGGAGTGGCTTCCCGGAACGACGGCGGGTCAGACCTTGGCGGTCGACGCCATCGCTCTCTCGGGGAGTTAGTCGCTCGCGGACGTGCTCGCGGTCGTGCTCGAAGTGCTCGACGAGGGCGCCGCGGTGGCGGTAGCCGTAGCGGTGGCGGGGGTACTCGTGGCCGGCGGGGTCGCGGCGGAGGACGAACCGCGCGAATCGGTCTTGTAGAAACCTGAGCCCTTGAAGACGATCCCCACTCCCGAGAACACCTTGCGCAGCGCGCCGCCGCAGTTCGCGCACTCGCTCAGGGGCGCGTCCGAGAACGCCTGCACGGCTTCGATTCGCAGGTGGCAGTTCTGGCATTCATATTCGTAGGTCGGCATCAACCTTCTCTTTTCTCACGTACCCGACCAGTTTACTCGGCCGTTTTCCGGGACCGACCGTCACCTCAGTAGCATGAACTGGTGGACGAATTCCACCAACTACGCCCATCGCCCCTCGGCGGGACTTTTCCGCGCGATCGGGGCCCCACC
>JAJZFO010000110.1 GCA_021805305.1 Actinomycetes bacterium
GGAGCGTCCGGCGACCAGGTAGAACTCGTCGGACGCGTAGACGCTCACGCGCCCGAACAGTTCGCGCGAGAGTCGCTGGTAGTGGTCGGCGAGTGCGATGACGGCGGCCGCCTCCTCGCGCGTGTGCGAGCGCATGCTCGCCTCATTGGTGAAGTCGCTCACCCCCACGGGCACGAGGGCCACCGTCATCAGTTCGGGGTAGAGCGTGATGACGTCTTGGAGGGTGCGCTCGAGCTCGGCGCCGTCGTTGATCCCCGGACAGACGACGACCTGGGCGTGCACCTCGATGTTGGCCTTGAGCAACTCGCGCAACCAGCGAAGACTGGTGGCCCCTCGAGGATTGCGCAACATCTCCGCGCGCAGTTCCGGGTTGGTCGAATGGATCGAGACGTACAGAGGCGAGAGCTTCTCGTCGATGACTCGCTCGAGGTCGAATTCGGTGAATCGGGTGAGGGTGGTGTAGTTGCCGTAGAGGAAGGACAGTCGAAAGTCGTCGTCCTTGACGTAGAGCGACCGTCGAAGGCCCTTGGGCAACTGGTAGATGAAGCAGAAGGTGCAGTGGTTGTCGCAGGTGCGGATGCGGTCAAAGACCGCCGAGTCGATCGAGAGCCCCAGTGGCTGGCCGACGCCCTTGCGTACGGTGACCTTGTGGCGCAGGGCCCGACCCTCTCGCTGCAGGACCAGGGTGACGACGTCGCCGTCGATCAACTGCTGGTACTCGATGATGTCCGTCGGCTCTCGACCGTTGATCGACACCAACTCGTCACCGACCACGATGTCGGTCCCGATGGCGGGCGATGAGGCTGAAATAGAGGAAATGCGGACACCCGACACGGGTACAGCCTAGGACGAGCGCCGAGGAGCTCAAACTAGGCTGGCGCCATGAGTGTCGATCAAGTGGTCCTGGCGTCACCGCGAGGCTTCTGCGCCGGGGTCGAGAAGGCCATCAAGGCCCTCGACTGGATGACGCGGGTGTTCGACGCGCCGGTGTATTGCTACCACGAGATCGTGCACAACCAGGTCGTGGTGAATCACTTTCGCTCCCTGGGCGTGATCTTCGTCGACGACGTCAGCGAGGTCCCGCCGGGCAGACCACTGATGCTCAGCGCCCACGGGTCGCCGCCGGACGTGATTAATGCCGCCCGCGCCTCGGGCGGCGCCGTGGTGGACGCGGTGTGCCCGCTGGTGACCAAGGTGCACCACGAGCTCAAGGTGCGCGCGCGCAAGGGCTACACGGTTCTCTACGTGGGTCACGAGGGCCACGAGGAAGCGGTGGGGACCATGGCGGTGGCGCCCGAATCGGTGGTGCTGATCCAGTCGGTCGAGGACATCGACCGCGCCGCGAAGCGCAGCGGGCCCTTCGCGCTACTCTCCCAGACCACGCTCAGCGAGGACGAGTGGGCCCACCTGCGCGAGTACGCGCAGTCCAAGATCCCCGACATCTGGATGCCCAACCGCAGTGACCTCTGCTTCGCCACCACGAACCGTCAGGGGGCCCTGCGCGCCATCGCCGCCACGGCCGACGCCGTGGTGGTCATTGGGTCGGCGAATTCCTCCAACACCGTGGCCTTGAGTGACGTCGCGCGCTCAGTGGGCAGCCCGCGCGTCCTGCGCGTCAACGGCGTGAGCGAGCTCCCCGGGGACCTGCGCGGCGTGGTCGCCCTCACCGCGGGCGCCTCGGCGCCCGAATCCCTGGTGAGCGAGGTCCTGGACTTCCTCGATCCCCGCGAGGGCGTGGACATCTTCGAGTTCACGACCGAGGACGAGTACTTCCCTCCCCCGCCTGAGCTGCGCGAGATCCTGCGAGCGCTGTCGGTGGCGTTGGACGTGGGCCTGGGCGCGCCGCGCGCCAGCGCCCACGACGGCCCGACGGACCGAGAATTCACCGCGGCCGAGGTCCTCTCACCAGCGTCCTAGACCCTCGGGCGCGCCGAGGGGCCCAGTTGACGGGCGCGTGAAGTCACAATTGCTAGAATTTCACAGTGATTTCATTTGTCCGTGTCGCGCCACGCCGGGGCGGCGCGCACGAGATTCCCCCTGCACCTCGCACCATCGCACGCGCCGTACGGACGTCGCTGGTGTTCAACTAAAGGACTTCGATGTCGAACGTGGATTTAGAGAAGATTCGCATTAGCAATCTGCGGAAGTTCGCCATCCAACAGGCCCTCGAGCGTCTCGATCGCGAGAGGCCCAACCTGCAGTCCGAGGAGATCGTGGCGTCGATCTGCGCCTACGAGGAGGAGCTCAACATCGGCGGGGTCCTGGAGAAGATGCCCCCCACCATCGACGGGCGCCCCTATACGACGCTCGTGGTGGTCGACGGCGGTAGCGACCGTACGGCCGAGGTGGCGCGTTCCTTCCCGGGCGTGGTGGTCATCGAGTTCCCGGTGAACCTGGGCCACGGCGTGGCCCTGCAGGTGACGTACCGCTGGTGCATCGAGCACCACGCCAAGTACGTGATCACTCTGGACGCCGACGGCCAGAACGACCCCGCCGAGATGCCCAACCTGCTCGCGCCCCTGGTGAACGACACCGCCGACTTCGTCCTGACCAGTCGGGTGCTGGGCGTGGACAAGACCTCCGACGCGATGCGCAAGACCGGGGTGCGCTTCTTCTCCTTCATCATGAACCGCATGACGGGAGCGAAGTTGACCGACACCTCGACGGGATATCGGGGGCTTCGCGTCTCGATGCTCGCCGACGTCGTGGACCGCCTCCAACAGAGCCAGTACCAAACGGCCGAACTGTTGATCGTGTGCCTTCGCCGCGGCTGGCGCTCGGCCGAGGTGCCCACCGTGTGGTACCCGCGCGCCTCGGGCACGACCAAGAAGGGCAAGAACTGGCTCTTCGGGTTCCGCTACACGCGCGTGGTCTTTGGCACCTACTGGCGTGAGCGTCGCGCCGGTCGCTAGTGCGCCGCGCCGCGTCGACCCGTCACGAGGACGAGAGACTGGCCCGGTAGACCTCCTCGAGGGCACGACGTAGTTCCTCGGTCTTGAGCGTGATGGCCGACCGTGAGGGTCGACCTTCGTACTCGAGCGGGGCGATGGGTGCGCCGACCACGACGTGGACCTTGACCGGCCGGGGGAACTTCGCGCCGTCGGGCAGTGCGCGATCGGTCCCGGCGATCCCCACGGGCACGACCGTGGCGCCGGTGCGCGCGGCGATGAACATCGCGCCGTCGTGCAGGGGCTCGACGTGAGGACCGAACTTACGAGTGCCTTCGGGGAACAGGATCAGCGCGTGGCCCGCGTCGAGCACCTCCTGGGCCGAGCGCAGGGCTTCGCGGTCGGCGCTGCCGCGCGTGACGGGAAAGGCCCCCAACTGGATGAGCGCCGGACCGAGCAGGGGTACGCGGAACAGGGAGTCCTTGGCCATGAAGAAGACCTTGCGCGGGGAGATGAAGAGAGTGAAGGCAAAATCCAGATTGGACCGATGGATCGGCGCCACCAGCACCGGGCCCGTCAGGGGGATGTTCTCTTGACCGCGCACGCTCGGGTGAAAGAACACCGTGGCGAGCGACCTGATCACCAGCGCGACCACTCGGTAGAAGAGGGTCTTGTGGGGATTCAGTTGGAGGTGGTGTTCTTGAGACACTGGACAATCTCCTCTACGACTTGGTCCACGCTTCGCCCGGTGGTGTCGACGACGTGCGCGTCGGGCGCCCGACGAAGCGGGGAGGCCTCGCGCGACGCGTCAGCGTGGTCGCGACGCGCGACTGACTCGTGACCCTCGTCGGCGCGTCGGCGCGCGCGCTCGTCCAAGGTCGCGGTCAAGAAGACCTTCACGCGCGCGTCGGGGAACACCACGGTCGTGATATCGCGACCTTCGACCACGAGTCCGCCCGGCTCGGCGCCGGCGAGAGCTCGCTGACGCTGCACCATGGCCGCGCGCACCGCGGGGTTGGCGGCGACGACGCTGACCGCGACGTTGACCTCGTCAGTACGGATCTGGTCGTGCACGTCGCGACCGTTGATGCTCACGCGTGGACGGGTGCGGATCTCGGCGCCTTGGGCCACCTCGGCGACGGCGTCGGCGTCGTGCAGGTCCACCCCGCGACGCAGAGCCTCGACGGTGACGGCGCGAT
>JAJZFO010000154.1 GCA_021805305.1 Actinomycetes bacterium
GGCGATGACCCTCAGCGCCGTCGTCACTCGACCTACAGTGAAGCGGACCAATCTGCGTGTCCGATGGACGCGATGTGTGATGCGAGTGGTGTTTCGATGAGAAAACTCACATGCGTCCGACGCCTCGTATCGACGCCGACCATTCGGTGAGCCGACGCGATCACACGAAGGACGTCATAGGTCCTCCTCTCGGCGCATCGCCGTGACTCGCAGTCGCCTTGACGCGCCCGCGGTCCGTTCCCGCCGAGATCGAGTCGACAGCACATATCTCGGGTTCTCATCGCGAGGCCGGCACCATGACCGCGTTGACGACCGTCGTGGGAGGCGACTTCGGGGTCACCCGTGGACCCAGCCCCCCGCCTCGCTCGTCTCGCGCCGGGAACGACCTCACCGTATCGCTGAGGTGACTGACGCGGCGATGCCCATCGAAATGGCAGGCGACGCGTCGTCACGATATATATTTACATCTGTAGCCGTACATCTGTTAGGTTAGAGGCATGCGGTCACGGATTTCACCGACCAGACTCATCCGGCACCGCCCGCTCCTCACGTATTTTCTCCTCTGCTACATGGTGTCCGCGCTGGCGCTCGTGGTGATCGGACCGCCCGAGTTGCACCCGACGCGAGGGCGACCCACCACTGCGCTCGTGATGTTCCCAGTCATGGTCGTGGCGGTCGCCCTCATTGGACTCCTCCTCACGCGCGTCACGCAGGGCGCGCCAGGACTGCGCCGAATCCGCGAACGCTTCGGCGTCAAGGTGGCGACGCGGTGGTACGCACTCCTGCTCGTCGCGCCGCTCGGCATCCTCGGGGTGTTAGGCGCCTTGACGATCACCCTCTCCTCGGCCTACCATCCCCAATTCCTCGTCTACGGCCTGGCGGCGGGTCTCGTGTCGGGCTTCTTCGAGGAGATCGGTTGGACGGGGTACGCCTTTCCCCTCATGTCAGCGAAGTGGGGATGGCGCCGGGCGTCACTCCTGCTCGGCGTGCTCTGGGGTGTCTGGCACCTGCCGGTCGTCGACTCGCTCGGCGCCGCCAGCCCGCACGGGACCTCCTGGCCCGCATTCTTCGCCAGTTTCGTCGCGCTGGTGGCGGCGATGCGCGTCCTGATCGCCTGGGCGTACGTGAACACGGGGAGTCTCCGACTGGCGCAGTTCCTGCACGCCTCCTCCACCGGGTTCCTCGTCGTCCTGGGGGCCCCCGCGGCGAGTCCCCGACAGGAGGCGACCTGGTACGCCATCTACGCCCTGCTCCTCTGGTGCGTCGCCCTCCTCGTGATGCGTCGCCAGGGAGACCTCACCTCCCTCGAAGTGACCTCGGCCCCACTCTCCCCCACGTCCGCCTCGAGCACCCCGACGACGTCGAGCACCCCGACGACGTCGAACGCCCCGACGACGAGCGCCTCGTGAGCGAGGATCGCAGCACGGCGACGCGCGTGCGAGAGCGAAACCGTCGTGGTGACGGTCGACGCCTCCAAGAGGACCTCGTCGTCGCGGCGGTGCGACTGGTGGAGAGCCACGGTCACGCCCAGGTCTCGCTCAGGGCGGTCGCGAGGGAGGTGGGGGTCGCCCCCACCTCGGTGTACCTGCACTTCGACGACGTCGAGGGTGTTCTCGCGGCCGTCATGTCCCGCGGCTTCGAGGAGTTGGCGCGGTCCACGACGCGTGCGGCGTCAGGGGTGGACGGCCCCCTGGAAGAACTGCGCGCCCGCATGTTCGCCTATTGTCGCTTCGCCCTCGAGCACCCGCGCCTCTACGAGTTCATGTTTCGCGGCGACCTTCCGGGGCCCGTGGCGCGCGAGGGCGTCGATACCCCGGGGCTGCGCTCCTTCGCTACCCTTCACACCTTGGTCGAACGTGTCGTCGGCGTCGGGACCGGCCGATCCCACGAGGACTCGCACCTCCTAGCCACATTGGTGTGGACGTCGATGCACGGGTTGGTGCTCGCGCGGATCTCTCGCCCGACCTTCGCGTGGGCGCCCCTCGAAGTCCTCGTGCGCGAATCGATCGACCGACTCTTGGGTGTCACGCTCGACGCGAAGGGCGCCGTCAACGCGAAGTGATCCGTCAGGTGTCCCCGCGTCGTCCGGGGTAGCCCTCTCGAGACCGCGACCTACGCGACCGCCTTTCGAAAGACCCGCGTCGCCCACCAGAGCACGAGTGCGCACATCGGCACGAGGACGGCGAAGGCCTGCCACACGGCGGCCGTGGCGAGCGAGCCGCTGGCGAGCGATCGTGACGCTTGAACCAGGTAGTAGAGGGGGTTGAAGTGCGCCAGGACCCTCATCCAGAGGGGACCGAGCGAGATGGGAAGGAGGACGCCGGCCAACAGGAGGATGGGTAGGTTGATGCCGTTGATGATGGCGGCGAAAGAGCTGATGTCCTTGGTGAGAAGCGCGGTGGCCGTCGAGAAGGCCGCCATCAACGTCGCGAGGAGCGCGAGCAGGAGCGCCAACACCAGGAGTCCGACGAAGTGGACGCGGAACCCGAACCCGACCGCGATGGCCACGACCACGGCGTCGAAGACCATCATCATCGTCAGTCCCGAGAGGATCGGTCCGATGAGGATCGCGAAGCGACTCGCGGGCGTGACGCGAAAGCGCTCGATGACGCCGGACTGCAACTCGAAGATCGTGCTGAATCCCATGCTGCTCCCGCTGGCGAAGGCCAAGAGGGAGAGGATGCCCGGCAGGAACACCTCGATGACGCTCCCGCTGGGGAATCCCGGCGCGTGTGACAGGTTCTTCAACAACGGGGTGAAGAGGGCCAGATACAGGACCGGCGTCGAGAACCCCACGAAGAGCCAGACCGGGTTCCGTAGCATCTGCAGCGTGTAGCGCTGGAAGAGGAGGGCGATGTCGCGCAGGCCCTTCATGCGCGGACCTCCTGACGTCCCGCTCCCGCGTCGCGCAGCGACCTCCCCGTCCGGGCGAGGAAGACGTCGTCCAGGGTCGGCTCGGAGAGGCTGACCGAACGGATCGCGACCTCCACCGCGTCCAAGGTCCGTAGGAGGGCGGGTAGCGCGACACTGCCGTCCTCGACGTAGAGACGGAGGTCGAATCCGTCGCTCGTCATCTTGCGCACGCTGGGCTCGAGGCCCAACGCCGTGGTCGCGCGCTCCAGGGCTCCGTCGACCTCGTGCAGCGAGAGGATGACCGAATCCCCCTCGACCTGCTGTTTGAGTTCGCGCGGCGTCCCCTCGACGACGATCCGGCCGTGATCCATGATCATGATTCGGTCGCAGAGGGCGTCGGCCTCCTCCAGATAGTGCGTCGTCAAGAAGATGGTCGTGCCGTGGGACCTCAGGTTGCGCACGTGCTCCCACAGGTTGGCGCGGTTCTGCGGATCCAGCCCGGTACTGGGTTCGTCGAGGAATAACACCTCGGGCTCGTGCACGATGCCGAGGGCCACGTCGAGCCGACGTCGTTGACCGCCCGAGTACGTGCGCACGCGGCGATCGGCGAACTCCGTGAGGTCCAGGATCTCCATCAGGAGCTCGGCGCGCCGGGTGACCGTCGAACGCTCACCTCCGTAGAGTCGGCCCTGGAGGATGAGGTTCTCTCGTCCGGTCGCCAGGTCGTCGGCCCCGCCCAGTTGGCTCACGTAGCCGATTCGCTTGCGGACCTCCTGGGGACGTCGCGCCACGTCCACCCCCGCCACCGTCGCCGTGCCGCCCCCGATGGGCAGGAGTGTCGTGAGCATACGAAGAGTGGTCGTCTTACCCGCGCCGTTGGGCCCGAGGAAACCGAAGATCTCGCCGCGCGCGACATCGATGCTCACTCCGCGCACCGCCTCCACCTCGCCACCCTTCGTGTTGAAACTCTTGCGCAGGTCCCTCGTCGAGATGATGGCCCCGGTGTCGAACCCGGTGTCGAACCCGGTGTCGAAACCTTGGTCCCCTAACGTCATGCTCCCCCTCCTTCGATCACGTCGATATTCGAGTACTGTGACGCCGCCGGACCGTCGGGGTCGTCGTGGATAGCGCGCCACCACTGCATCCCCTCAAGTTCGCCGGCCCCGATCTCAGCGGCCAGTGCCCGCACGTAGGCCAGTTCGCTCTCGCGCAGCCGTTC
>JAJZFO010000180.1 GCA_021805305.1 Actinomycetes bacterium
GGGCGCGGTGGCGCTGAAGTTCACCGCGAGGGACCCGCCGGTCGTGCCGTAGCCGAGCGAGGTGACCGACGGCGCCGCGAACTGGCTGGTGACGGCCTGGGGCCCGGCGGGCGCCGACGGCGACGAAGCCAGGTACCCCGGAGAGGCGTCCTCCGAGAGGGTCACCGTGTAGGCCGTGCCCGCCACGCCGGGCGTGAAGGCGAGTGCCGTGAGTTGGCCGCTGGTGGCCGGGTCGGCGAAGACGCGCGCGAACGTGGTACAGACCGGCGTCGACGCGGTGGTGCAGGCGACGGCGGTGTAGGTCTGACCGCTCAGTACCGGGGCGGCCCCGGCGAAGTTGACGGTGAGCGACCCGGCCGTCGTGCCGTAGCCCAGTGAGGTCACCGTCGGACTACTGAGTTGAATGGTGGCGGCCGCCGACATCGCCGACGTGGCCGAGGTGGCGACGTAGCCCGCCGGCGGGTTCTCGTAGATGTTGACGAAGTAAGAGGTTCCCGGCGTGAGCCCGGTGATCTGCCCGCCGGACACGAACGATGGCACCATCACGCACCCCGAGGTCAAGGCGGCGTCGGTACAGGCGGTCGCGTTGTAGGACACCGGAGGGGTCCCCGTGGGAGCGACGAAGCTCGCGGTCACCGCGCCGGCCTTCGTCGTGGAGGAGGTCACCGTCACGCTGGTCACCGGGTTCAGCACGCTCGTGTCGTTGTGCGCGGGGAACGCCGCCGAGGGGGCCGACGCCAGGTACCCCGTGGAGGCGTCCGCGCTGAGAGTCACCGTGTACGCCGTGCCGGCGGCGCCGGGGGTGAAGGCCAGCGTGGTGAGCTGGCCGCTGGTGGCCGGCGCGGCGAAGGCACTGACGAACGTGGTGCACACGGGCGTCGACGCGGTCGTGCAGGCGACGGCGGTGTAGGTCTGCGCCGAAGGGGCGTTCGACGAACCCGTGAAGTTCACGTTGATTGATCCCGCGACCGGTCCGTAGCCCAACGCCGTGACCGAGGGGGCGGCCAGTTGCACCGTGGCCGGCGTCGGCCCCGTCGGCGGCGACGTCGAGGAGACGTACCCGGAGTTCGGGCCCGCGAACGCCTCGACCTGCACCCAGTACGGCCTACCCGGTGTCAGGCCGGTGATCGGATTCGGAATACCTGGCGCGAAATTGGACACAGTCTGACAGTTCGAGGTCATGAGGGGGTCACTGCACGCCGTGACCACGTAATCCTGACCGGTGGGCGCGTTGGAGGAACCGGTGAAGTTCACCGCGAGCGCTCCCGCCGTCGTCGTCGACGGCGCCACGCTCATGATGGTGGGCACCAGGAGTTGGACCGGGGAGACGTCAAAGGGCGCACTGGTCTGCGTCGGGTTCGGCGGAGTCGCACCGGGGATCGTGACGTAGGGTGCGGTGACCACCAGTTGATAGCCGTTGCCCAGTTGGTCGATGCTGCAACCGGAGTACACGAAGAGGCCCGCTCCGTTGGGCACGGCGGTACACGACGACGACAGGTTGGCGCCGGAGGTGCCCGTGCCCGAGACGATGCCGATGGTGAGGTAGGGCAGCGCGGTGGTGATGATGTTGCCCGACGAGTCCTCCACCGCTACCACGGGCTGGTTCGTGAAGGGAGTGTTGAGCGTGGCCCCCGAGGGCTGCACGAAGAACTGCAACTGCGTGGGTCCCGACGGCGCGACGGCCGCCGGCAACTGGGTCGGATCGGCTAAGACGACCCCGTGGACGGTCACGCGGCCCGTCACGTTGTTGGTCATGTCCACCGTCATCAACTGTGGTTCGAACGCGGTGAACGCGGACTCGCCCGTCGCGGTGTTCACCGGCGGGAAGTCCTTTTGCGTGGGGTCCCAGAACTGAACGGAGACGACGTGGACGGTGAAGTCGATCGACTGCAATTTCGTGGTCAGCAAACTGTCGAAGTCCGTTTGGTAACTCAGGAGCGACTGCTGGGTGGCGAAGAGATTGGTGAGGCTCGCGGCGTCCAAGACGCGTACCTGCGAATAGACGGTCGCCGTCACGTCCGAGATCGCCGCCGTGACCTTCGAGAGATTGCGGTGCTCGCTCGAGGCGGTGATCGAGGTCTGGAAGGCGACGATCAGGGCGACCGCGGCCAGCCCCAGGATGACCAGCGCCAAGAGCACTTCCACCAGGGTGTCGCCACGCTCCCTGGCGTCGGGGTCCTCGCCCGCCGACGACCGACGACGCGCGACGATCGCGCGCGCCCTGGCGAGCAGGCGGTCGTCTGCGCCGTCACGGCGCCAGTGAGGAAGTCGCGACGGGGTCATGGCAGGAGCAACCCGAAGGACACTGCTTGCTTACCGCCCGCCGAGGAGAGGAGTGCCGACACCCACGTGAGGCCGTTGCCGTTGCCCGTGGACGCTCCGTTGGCGGGCGGCGACACGTCGAGCACCACGGTGCCCGTCCGGGGCTGACTCGACGGCTCCTGGTAGGCGTCATTGCAGGTGACCGTAGTCGTGTTGAGGATCGGGTTCGGTGTCAGGTCCGTACCCCCGCCGGTCGCCGTGCCATTGGAATTGACCAGGCTGCAGGCGTTGCCCTCGGGCGACGTCGGCGTGTCGGGCACTTGATTGAAGTCCACGTTCGAGGTCCACTTGATCGACTCAGGGTTGGCGTCGGTGGTCTCGGCGTCGGCGGTCACGATGCCGTAGCCCGTCACGAACGCGCCGGTCGAGGTGGTCAGGGTGATGTTGCTCAGCGTGACGGTGGCGGTACCGGTCCCGCCCTGGGAATACATGTAGATCGCCGGCGAGATGCACGAGGGCTGTCCCAAGACATTCCCGTCTTGGGTGACGGTGGCGGTATCGGTGGTGGGGCAGCCCACGCCGGTATAGAAGGGGGGTCCCCCGATGGCGTTGCCGAGGAACGCCGCCGAATAGGTGGGGAACTTGACCGGTTGCACCGTCGAACTCGACGTCGAAATGGTCAAGTTCGCGGTGAAGAGGTACCCACCAGGGACATATTCGTGGATCGGGACGTTGCTGACCGCGATGGCCCCGGCGGGAATGTAACTGGCGAAGTCGAAGAAGCACAACGTGCGGGCGTAGGTCCCGGTGCCCGGCAGCGCGAAACCACACGTGTTCTGGGTCGCCGTGGTGCCCAGACCGGTGGTCGTCGAATCCGCGCCGAGCGGCTCGGCGGCGACGTTGTAGTTGAGGTTGCTCTTGGCGGTCACGGTGAGGTTGACGTCGGAGATGCCGTTGGTGGAGGTCCAGGTCGACACCGACGTGAGGACGGTCGACACCCCACTCAGCCACTGGGTCGCGGTGACGGCGAGGTTCTCCACGTTGTAGGCCAGCGTCGTACTGGTTTCGAGGGCCCCGGGCACCCCGGGGGTCGTCGTGGGCGCGGTCGTCGTGGGCGCGGTCGAAGGACTGCAGAGATTTCGCACGAGGTCGTAGTACGGCGTTGTCGCGGGCACCTCGGAATAGCTGACGAACTCCCCCGAGCCCAGTACGATGCCCAACAGCTGGGTCCCCGTGCCGCACTGGGACAAGGTGGGGCTGGTCGTGATCCACACGGAGCGCTGCACGTCGGTGGAGAAGTTGTTGGTCAGCACCTGGGAATTCGCCGAATCGCCGAGGCGCGTCGAGACCGAGGACTGCAGGGAGAACACCGAGATCAGGCTGACGCTCAGGGCGCCGATGATGATCGGCACGATCACGGTCACGATCATCAGTTCGATCAGGGTGAAACCCCGTTCGTCCGTCGTCGAGGCCCGGGAGGCCACCCGGGTGCAGCGAACGCGCGGGCTCACTACTGTTTCACCTGCGAATAGATGCCGTACATCGCCGTGATGAGCGCCACGGCCACGAAGCCGACCACCAAACCCATCAAGATGATCACCGCGGGTTCGAACAGGGAGGTGGCGCGCTCGAGTTTCGTCTCGAGTTCGCGGCTGTAGTAGGTCGCCGCGACCTCGAGTTGCTGGTCGAGGCTCCCCGTCTCCTCACCCACCCGGAACATCTGGCGCGCCGCCCCCGGGAACAAGCCCGAGCGGGCGATGGGACCGGCTAGGCCCTGGCCCTCCATCATCTCGTCG
>JAJZFO010000159.1 GCA_021805305.1 Actinomycetes bacterium
GATCCCTGGCGCGAGTGTTCGCGGAACTCCCCACCGGCGAGGGCGGCGAGATAGATCTCGAAGGGGGGACGACCGCCGAGGGACGGGTCCTCGAAGACGTCGTGGATGAGCAGGGTCCCGCCCGGGACCACGCGCGGGGCCCACGCCCGGTAGTCCGCCCAGGCGACGTCGCGTCCGTGGCCCCCGTCGATGAATACGAGGTCGAGGGGGGTGAGCCAGTGCGCGGCGACCACCCGCGAGGGGCCCACCAGACCCACCACCACCTCCTCGAGGCCGGCGCGCGCGATGTTGCGCTGCCAGTGCGGCAGCGTGTTGAGGCGGCCGTCGACCGGGTCGACGAGTTCCTCGTCGAAGTACTCCCACCCTCGCTGGTTCTCTTCCGAACCGTGGTGGTGGTCGAGGGAGTAGAGGGCGCAGTCGAGGGACTCGGCGGCGGCGCCGAGGTAGATGGTCGACTGGGCGCACCACGCCCCGATCTCGAGCCACGTGCCCCCGCGGCGTTGGGCGAGTCCCGCGTCGTAGAGCGCGCGCCCCTCGTCGGGGGGCATGAAACCCTTGACGTGCGCCGCGAGGGCCAGGAGGGTCTCGGCGCGGCTCACGCGGTGGCGAGGCGCACGAAGGTGTACACGCCCAGGGCGAGGAAGATCAGGCCACCGCCCACGCGGATCTTGGCCAGGGGGACGACGCGCTGCAGGGCCCGCCCGGCGAAGGCCCCGAGGAACGCGACGGCGATGAGGGCGAGGCTGCAGGCCGCGAACACGTCGAGTGGTTGGTGGAGTTTGGCGGCGAAATTGGCCGCCTGAATCTGGGTGAGGTCACCGAACTCGCCGACGAAGATCACGCTGAAGGCGGTCAGGATCTCCCGTCCCCAGGTGGCGCGGCGCTCCGCGGCGCCGGCGCGCTCACCCTGTTCCTCCTCGACCTTCTCCTTGACCAGGAGGAGGTAGGCGGCGCCGCCGAGGAACAGGACCCCGACGATCACGTCCTTGAGGCGGTGGGGCAAGAGGGTCAAGAGGCCGCCCGCCCCCACCGCGATGCCCATCTGCACCACGAAGCCCGCGCTAGCGCCGAGGGCCACGGCGAGGGGCCGGGCGCGCGAGGACATGACGATGGTCGCGATCATCGTCTTGTCGGGCAATTCCAGGACGAAGATCAGCGCGAAGACCCCGAGGAGGGCACCCACGCTCACGCCCGGGTCCTAGAACTGCGTGCGCAGGGCCGCCGCGAAGGCCAGTCCCACGCGCATGCGCTCGAGGTACTGCTCGACGGTGCGCTGATCGCCCCCGAGGGGGTGGGCGTGGTGAAAGGCCGCCACCTCGGCGGCGAAGTCGCCGTCGTGCACGAAGGTGGGGATGCCGACCGTGAGGCGCAGCATGAGGTTCGGCGGGAACCGGGCGGTGGCCTCGTCCCAGCGTTGGCTCACCGCGCGCCAGGCCGCGGGGCCGACGACCGGGTTCGCGCTCAGCATTCCGAGCACGAGCGGTGCGTCCTGGACCCGGAACTCGTGAAAACAGCGCTCGATGACGTCGCGGGCGACGTCCTGGTCGGGGAAGTCGCACAGGGCGTGCAGGTAGCGCAGCTCGTCCTGGGGCGTCGTCGCGCGCGCGTGGCGATCGAGGAACGTCGCGTAGTCGCCCGGCCGGTTCTGGTGGGCCACGACGCGCAAGATGGTGCGCGCGAGGTCGCCGTCGAGGGTGTGGGCCTCGAAGCGGCGTACGGCTTCACTCTGGATACCCGGGTCCTCGGCGATGACCCCCAGGGTGGCGATCACCGTGGCGCGCAGTTGGGGCGTGAGTTCCCCCTCGCCGGGTAGCGCGTCCCACCCGAGGCGGGCGAACGGCGGCGCGAAGAGTTCGCGCACCTGGGCCACCAGCGCGTCGTGCGCGGCACCCTCGAGGGCCCGGTGCGCCAACGCCACGGCACTGGCCACGGTGCCCCAGGGGTTGGGTTCGTTGCGCGCGCCGAGTCCGCGCGCGGCGGTGAGGAAGTCCGCCCAGGCGATCTGACCGGCCAGCAGCCCCGCCCACGAGTCGGCGATGAGGGTGGCGCGCTCGAGTTCCTCGAGTTCGTCGAGGTGCTCGCTCAGGGCGGTCAGTTCCGCGGTGGCGTACCGGGTGCGGTAGACCCCCGAGCCACCGGCGTTCACGACGACGGGACCCGCGCCGCGCAACGGCAGACTCTCGGGTCCCAGGAGGTGGCGCTCGAGGGGGCCGTCGGGGAGGGTGCGGGTGAGCACGGGGACGAGCCACTCCTCACCGATGGCGCTGGCCCCGGTGGGCTCGTCGTAGGCGAAGGGGGTCTGGGAGAGTCGACCCTCACTCAGGGTGACCAGGGGGTGGCCGCCCTGGAGGATCCAGGTGTTCATCATGTCGCGCACCGGGTGGCCCGAGGCCTCCTCGAGGGCGTCCCAGAGGTCGGTGGTCACGGTGTTGGCGTACGCGTGTCTGGCCAAGTAGCGACGGATCCCGTCGCGAAACACCTCGTCCCCCAGGTACTGCTGGAGCATGCGCAGGACCGAGCCGCCCTTCTGGTACGTGAGGATGTCGAACATCCCGCGCGTGTCCTCGGGCGAGACGACCTCGTACTCGATGGGCCGCGTCGAGTGAAGTCCGTCGATCTGCAGCGCGGCGTCGCGGTCGATACCGAAGTCCACCCACATTCGCCACTCGGGCTTGTAGGCGTCGGCGCACAGCGTGGCCATGAAGGTGGCGAACGCCTCGTTCAGCCAGATGCCCTCCCACCACTCCATCGTCACGAGGTCGCCGAACCACATGTGGGCCGTCTCGTGGCAGATGACCTCGGCCACCCGCTGGCGCTCCAGCAGCGACGAGGTCGCCGGGTCGATTAACAGGGCGGACTCGCGGTAGGTCACGAGACCCAGGTTCTCCATCGCGCCGAAGGAGAAGTCGGGGATGGCGACCTGGTCGAGCTTGTCCCCGGGGTAGGGGATGTCGAAGTAGTCCGCGAAGAAGCGCACGGCGAAGGCGCCGACCTCCTCGGCCATGGCGGCCAGGTGGCCCTTGCCGCGGGGGTAGATGACGCGCATCGCGACCCCGTCGACGTCGCGCGGGGCCGTCTCCTCGAAGGGGCCGACCACGAAGGCGACCAGGTAGGAGGACATGATCATGGTGGGGGCGAAGGTGACGGTGCGCCAGCCGTTGCCGAGGTCGGTGGAGGAGGTCTCGGGGGAGTTGGAATACGCCGCCAGGTGGCTCGGCACGGTCAGGTTGACCTGCCAGGTGGCCTTAAACGACGGTTCGTCCCAGCAGGGGAACGCGCGCCGGGCGTCGGAGTGTTCGAACTGCGTGGTCGCGATCACGCGGGTGACGCCGTCGGCGTCGACGAAGGTCGAGCGGTAGAAACCGACCAGGAGGTCGTTGAGGACCCCGGTGAAGGCGATCTCGAGGGTGGCCTCGCCGGCGGGGATCACCTGGTCGAAGTCGAAGGTCGCGGTGTTGTAGTGCTCGTCGTAGGTGGGCTCGGCCGAGCGGTAGGTGACCGAGCGCGCCGACAGGGTCGCCGCGCCGAGCACGAGGTCGAGGGCGTGCAGGGTGAGGTGTGCGCTGGCGACCGCGACCGTGACGTCGACCTCGACGCGACCGGCGAAAGTCGCCGTGTCGAGGTCGGGGGTGAGGAAGATGCGGTAGGCGTGGGGAACCACGTCCCGGGCGAGACGGTAGGGGTTGGCGGGCGACGTCATAGGTTCTCAGCCTAGGGCGAAAGGCTCTACGCTCGCTAAGTGACCCATTCCACTACGCCCGTTTCTCTGCGCGTCAAACCCGGCCCGAACCGCTTGGCGGTGACCGGTATCGGCAACGCGATGTTGGACATCATCACCCAGGACACCCGCGAGGTCTACCGCGAACTCGGGCTCACCAAGGCCGCGATGTCGCTGATCGAACACCACCAGCTCGAGACCTTCTACAACGCGATGGGGCCGACCATCGAGATGTCCGGCGGCTCCGTCGCCAACTCGATCGCCGGAATCGCGGCGTTGGGCGGGACCTGCGGCTACATCGGCAAGGTGGCCGAGGACGAC
>JAJZFO010000277.1 GCA_021805305.1 Actinomycetes bacterium
GTTGCGGTAGGGCTGGTGCAAGCGGTCCTGCATCGACGCGGCGACGAACTCCTCGCGCCGGGCGAGTCCCGCGATCAGCATGGCCACGGCGCCCACGTTCGCGACGGCGTCGGCGAAGGCCACCTGCGCGGGAAGGACCCTTCGCGCCGCGGCCGTGGCCAGTTCCTCGTCGGGAACCACCACCACGAACTTCCATTCCGGGTCCAACTCCAGCGCGCGCGTGACGACGTCGCCGTCCGCGTCCAGGGTCGCCACCACGAGACCGCCGTACATGGAGGCGGCGGCGTTCTCCGCGTGTCCGTCGACCGCGCACGCGAGCGACAGCGCCGAGGGTGACCCCGCCGCGGCGGCGGCGGCCAGGGCCAGCGCCGCCGACGAGCCCAGACCTCGCGACAAGGGGATCTCTGAGTTGACGTGGATGGCGAAGTGGTCGTGGCCCAGCACCTGGGCGGCCACCTGGGCCCCGAGGTGACGTTCATCGTCGAAGAGACCCGCCCCGTAACCCGAACTCGAGATCGTGAAGCTCTCCGCGGGCGTCACCGAGACCTCGATGTATCTCGTCAGCGCGACGGCGAGGGCGTCAAAACCCGGTCCGAGGTTGGCGGAACTGGCGGGGACGCGTGCGATCATGGGAGTCAGCGTAGGCGTTGTGCCACGGCCGCCGGCGCCACCGGGTGCGCCACCGTCAAGGGTGTGCGCTGGGGAATGCCGGCGCCCACGCTCAACCATCCGACGACGTCACCCGGCTCCACCGCGTGGAACTCGGGCCAGATCGTCACTCTCACGTCGGCGTCGTGCAGGGCGCTGAACCACTCGAGGTTCAAGGGGGCCTTGACCACCACGTCGGTTCGCTTCGTGCCCCACCCCAGCGTTCCCACGACCATGCCACGGGTGACGTGCAGGGCGGTCTTGGTGGCGAGGATCGATTGCTCGATGCTCAGGGCGTCCTCACCAGCGGGTCCCAGGAGGTCCCCCCCACGAGCACCGAGCACCACGGCGTAGGACAGCTGCGTCTGACCGTTGAGCTCGAATCTCATCGCCATGACGTCGCACCCACCAGCGGCGTCAGTGCGTCCTGATTTCACCCCCACCACCTGATCGACGCCGACGAAGGGGGTGTAGGAGCCTAGGGTACCCGCCACGGGGAGCGTCACGCTCGATTGGTCGACGATCCTGCGCACCAGCGGTGACTGCATCAGCAGGGCCGCCAGGCGGCCTTGTTCGAGCGCCGTCGAGACCGATCGCGGGTCGACTCCCGACGTGTCGGCGTAATGAGTGTGGGTGAGGCCCAGAGCACGAGCCTGAAGGTTCATCTGCGCGACGAAGGCCTTCGACCCTCCCCAGGACATGTTCGCCAGGATCGTCGCGAAGTTGCCGGCGGAATGCACGAGAAGTCCGTCCAGAAGAGTCGATTCGCACAGCCGCTCACCCACCGCGACCGCGGCACTCGATTCGTCCGACGCGACCATCGAGTCGTAGTACAGGACATCGGCGCGATTGATGGTCACGCACGGTCCCGACTGACCGAGGCTGAGTGGCAACCGCTGCAGGGTCACGTAGGCGGTCATGAGTTTGGTCAGGCTCGCGATCGGTGCGACGTGGTCGTGCCAGGTCTCCTGCACCCCGAGAGACGGGATGACGACGGCCGCGCTGATTCCCGCTGGCCAGGTGATCTTCGCCGTGCTCGCGGCCCCGGGAACCGTCACCGGGGTGAGCGTCGAGGTCGAGGCCGGCGGCGACGGCCGAATCACGGCCGACAAGGGCGTCGCGACGACCAGTGCGCTCACTATCGCGGTGCTGATCGAGAAGGAGACGAACCGGGTGAACAGTCCGAGGAGCGGGCGGCGGCGCCGGGTACGGGTCACCGAACCAATCTAGAGGTTGTCGTCGAGTTCGTCGGGCGAGATCAAGACCTTACGGGCCTTGGAACCGTCCCCGGGACCCACCACGCCCTCGATCTCGAGTTGGTCCATGATGCGGCCGGCCCGCGCGAATCCAACGCGCAACTTGCGTTGGAGCATCGAGGTCGAGCCCGACTGGTTACGGATCACGATCTCGCGCGCTTGACGCAGGATCTCGTCGTCGTCGTCGCCCGTTCCCGAGGAGGACTCGCCGCGCCCCGCGGGCACGTCGAGGGCCACGACCGTCTCGCGAACTCCGCCCTGCGCGCGCCAGTACTCCACGACCCGACGAACCTCCTCCTCGGCCACCCACGGCGACTGGAGGCGCCGGGCGATGTTGCTCGAGGCCGTCACCAGGAGCATGTCGCCCTTGCCGATCAGCCGTTCCGCACCCGCCTGATCCAGGATCACTCGGCTATCGGCGAGCGAGGACACCGCGAACGCCATACGACTCGGGACGTTGGCCTTGATGACGCCGGTGATCACGTCCACGCTGGGTCTCTGTGTCGCCAGCACCAAGTGGATGCCCACCGCGCGCGCCATCTGGGCGATGCGCACCACCGACTCCTCCACGTCGCGCGCGGCCACCATCATCAGGTCGTTGAGCTCGTCCACCACGATCACGATGTAGGGAAGGGTCTCGGGCTCGCGCCGCGACACGCCGGCGTCCAGCGACGTCGCCCGTTCGATGGCGTCACCCACCAACTCCTCGGTCGTGGGCTCCAAGGCGACTTGACCGCGAGCGATCATCTGCTGATAACTCGTGATGTCACGCGCACCGTTCTCCGCCAGCACGTCGTAGCGTCGCTCCATCTCCTTGACCGCCCAGGCGAGCGCGCCGGCGGCCTTCTTCGGGTCCACCACCACCGGAGCCAGCAGGTGGGGCAGATCGTTGTAATGGCCCATCTCGACGCGCTTGGGGTCCACCAGGAGCAACTTGAGCTGATCGGGCGTCGCGCGCATCACCAGCGAGGTGATCAGCGAGTTGATGCACGAACTCTTCCCGGCTCCCGTCGCACCCGAGATCAGCACGTGGGGCATCTCTCCCAGATTCACCACGACCGTCTTTCCCGAGATGTCGCGTCCAATGGGCACGTCGAGAGGGTGCGTCGCGCCGATCGCCTCGTCCGAGGCGAGCAGGTCCCCGAGCGCGACGAGCGCACGCTGGCGATTGGGGACCTCCACTCCGATCGCCGAGCGACCAGGGATCGGCGCGAGGATCCGCACGTCCGGGCTGGCCATGGCGTAGGCGATGTCCTTGTTGAGCGACGTGACCCTCGACACCTTCACCCCGGGGCCGAGCTCGAGCTCGAAGCGAGTCACCGTGGGACCCATGGTGAAACCCACCAGCGTCGTGTCGACCCCGTGGGCGGCGAGGGCGCCCACGAGTTCCTCGCCCGCGGCCCCGATGGCCTCGCGGTCCTGACGCTGCTCGCGGGTGCGCGAGAGCAGGGACATCGGCGGCAGGTCCCAGTGGGATTCGTGAACAAGAGGATAGGACGCGACGGCGGCCACCTCGTCCAGCGCTTCCTCGGGTTCCTCGAGCACCTCGGGCGCGTATTCCTGGTCGCTCGGATCGTCCTCCTCGTCGAATCCCACGACGACCGGCGCCACCTCGTCGTCGTACTCGTCGTCGTACTCATCGTCGTATTGATCCTCGTACTCCTCCGCACGAGGCGTGCGCGTGGCCGCCCCGCGACGACGCGCGGGCATCGGACCCTGATCGTCGAGCTCAGCCGCGGCGTCGTCGGTGGTCGTCGATGTCGGCCGCGTACTCCACCACTTCACGAAGTGGCGTCCCGCGAAGGCCAGTGCCGCGCCCGTCGACTTGAGGAGCGTGACCAGTCCGATCGACGTGCCGATCATCACGGCGATCACCAGGACCGCGAGGAGGGCCGCCAACGCTCCGCCGGGACCGATGAAGCGCGCCAGCGTGCCGCCGACGAGCACGCCGAGCCAACCGCCCGCACGCCCCAGATGCGCCAACGAGGCGCTCAACCCCGGCCGTCCCTCGATCACGTCGCCGAGTCCCGACACGCTCACCAGGGCGAGGCACACGCCCCAGGTGAATCGCGCGCGTTCGAGCTCCACGCGGCCCAGCGCCAGTATCACGCCCAGGCCGATCA
>JAJZFO010000100.1 GCA_021805305.1 Actinomycetes bacterium
GTGCTCGTGGCGGGTTCGCGCGTGGCGATGGCCACGCTGCACAACGAGGACCAGGTCCGAGAGAAGGACGTGCGACCAGGCGACCTGGTGGTCGTGCGCAAGGCGGGCGACGTGATTCCTGAGGTCGTGGGCGCGGTGCTCGTCGAGGGCGAGGCGCGCGCGGAGCCGTGGACCTTCCCACTGACCTGTCCCGAGTGCGGGGGAGCCCTTCGTCGCCGCGAGGACGAGAGTGACACCTACTGCACCAATCCCGCGTGTCCGGCCCAGCAGATGCAAAAGATCGTTCACTTCGCCTCGCGGGGTGCTCTCGACATCGAGGGTCTCGGCGAGCAGCGGGTGGCGCAACTGCTCTCTGAGCACCTGATCGGCGACGTGGCCGATCTCTTCACGCTCGACGCGGCGGCCGTGGCGCGTCTCGAGGGGTTCGGCGAACTGTCGGCGAACTCCTTGGCGCGAGCGATCGACGCGGCCAAGACGGCGCCGCTCAGTCGTATCCTGGTCGGACTAGGGATTCGCCACGTCGGCCCGGTCGCCGCGCGCGAACTCGCTCGCCACTTTCGCACCTACGACGCGATCGCCCGTGCGCCGCTGGAGGATCTCGAGTCCCTCGAGGGAATCGGGCCGATCATCGCCCAAGCGGTCTACGAGTACGCCCGCGACGACGAGTCGCGTCAGCGGATGACGCGTATGGCGCAGTCGGGTGTGAGGATGGTCGAACCCGATACCGAGGCCGCCCTCGAAGCGACCTTGGCGGGGCGCGCGGTGGTCGTCACGGGCACGGTCGAGGGCTACTCGCGCGAGGAAGCCGTGGCCGCGGTCGAGGCGCGCGGGGGGACGTCGCCCGGATCGGTGTCGGCCAAGACCTACTGCGTGGTGGTGGGAGAGGCCCCGGGCGCCGCCAAGGTGAACAAGGCGCGTCAGGCTGGCGTGGCCATGATCGCGGGCGCGGACTTCGAGGAACTCCTCGCGACGGGAACCTGGTCGGCTACCCTCGAGTAAGCAATGAATTAGTTGAGGTCCGCCCATGATGCCATCGTCCTTCGCCCCCGGGCACGAGTTCGTGGAGCGCTATCGCCTCATGGAATTGATCGGTGTGGGACACACCGTGGAGGCGTATCGGGCGGTTGACCTGACGCTGCAGCGTGAGGTGGTCATCAAGGTCCTCAACGCCACTTTGGCCTCGCACGAGGAGGTTCGTCGCGCCTTTCGCGACCACATCATCCAGGCGGCCACGTTCCGCCACCCCCACGTGGCCCAGGTCTACGACGGGGGCCAACAGGCTGGTTCGATCTTCATGGTGGGTGAGTACCTCAGCGGCGGATCCCTCGAGGACCTCTTGCGCGCGGGTCAGGTGTTGAGCCCCGAAGAGACCGCGCGCCTCGGGCGTGACGTCGCCTCGGCCCTCGCCTACATCCACGAACAGGGTCTCGTGCACGGCGAACTCTCACCCAACAAGATCCTCTTCGACTCCTCGGGGCACGTGCGAGTCTCCGACGTCGCCCTCGCGGGGCTCGCGGGTCCCCATCGTCACTTCACCACACGCGACGACGTACGCTACTTCTCGCCCGAGCAAGCCCGCGGCGACATCGCGACGGCGTCGTCGGACGTCTACGCGCTGGGGCTGATCCTCTTCGAGACCTCGACGGGAACGACGCCCTTCGAGGGGGCCACCGCCGAGCAGATGTTGCGCGAACGCCTCCAGGGCCCCCTGCCGTCGCGGCCCGAACTCGGGGGCCTCGATATCGTGCTCGCCCAGGCGACGGTGCCCGACGCACTGGTGCGCCTGACGGCCGAGGAGATGACGGCCCGGCTCTCGAGCGTGGTGCCCGACGAGGCACCCTTCGTCAAGTACGACGACCCGGGACCCTCACTGCTGGGCAGCTTCGCCCTCGCCGCACCGCGCCAATCGGTGGGCTTCCACCCGCCGACGCCCAATCAGATCGTGTCGGCGCCGCGGTCGTCCCCCACTTTCGGCCAGTCGCCCAGTGCGCGTCACGCGGCGCCACCGCGACGATCGGCCCCCGGTGGCTTCGAGGACCTCTCGCCCATTAGGGGTGCGCGACGCCGCCCGGCGTTCCTCGCCGCCGCCGCGCTCTTGATCATCCTGGTGGTGGGCGGCGGTCTCGCCTGGAAGCTCGGCTACTTGTCGAGCAGCCACACCGCGCCCAGCGTGACCGGTCTCACCGTCGCTGAAGCGTCATCACTGGTCAAGAACGAGGGGCTGAAGCTGATCGTGTCGGCGAACGTCGTGTCGGCGAGCGTCAAGGCGGGCAACATCATCTCCCAGTCGCCCGCCGCGGGCACGAGTGTCTCGGGTGGCTCGACGTTGTCGGTGACCGTGTCGAGCGGGCCCGCCGGCGTTCCGGTGACGATTCCCACGAGCCTCATCGGCAAGACCTGCGCGGCGGCGACGAGCACCCTGGCGACACTGCACGTCGTCGCGACGTGTCCCACTAGTGCGAGTATCGCCAGCGCGACCGTGGCCAAGGGCCTCGTGGCCGGATGGATCTCCGGGGTGACGAAGAACCCCGGGGCCGTGCCCAAGGGTTCGACGCTCATCCTCGAGACGTCCCTGGGCGCCACGGGTACGACGACCACCGCGGTGACGACCACGACGCGCGCCGCCACCACGACGGCACCGACCACGACGACCACGTCGACCTCGACCACGACGGCACCGACCACGACGGCACCGACCACGACCACGACCTCGGCGTCGACCACCACCACGAAGCCCAAGACGATAACGATGCCCAACCTGACGGGAATGGACCCGGCGCAGGTCGGCGTCGCGCTCAAGGCCGTGGGGCTGTTCTACAAGACGCAGGGGCCTGGCGCGGGGACGGCCACCTCGAACCCGACCTGGACCCGGGTCGTCTCCACGATTCCCGCGGCCGGGGCCACCGTGCCGTATCTCTCCACGGTGACGCTCAATGTCACCAAGTGACGATTGCCAACTTTGCCAAGGGGCACTGATCACCACGAGGTATTTCGACGACGAGGAGTGCTGGGTGGCGGACTGCGTGATCTGCCGCGTTCCGATGGTGGTGTGGCGAGTGCACGAAGCGACGCCGCCTGAACCCGTGCGCCAGCGCCTCCTCGAGAAACTTTCACACGTCGCGCACGACTTCTACGACGTACGACCCTGGTGCCTCGACGACCAGATGCGGCGGATTCCCGATCACTACCACGCGCACGCCCGAGCCCTCTGAGGGTCCGGGGGTGCGAGGGGTCCCGTGTCAAAAGGTAGTCTGGTTCCCTATGACTGACGTTGTGATGCCCGGTGGGGAAGCGTTCTTCGCGCCGGGCGGACCCCTTGGGGTATTGCTACTGCACGGTTTCACCAGCACCACCTCGACGGTGCTCGACCTGGCCCAGCGGTGCGCCGCCCAGGGATACAGCGTGTCGGCACCGCGCCTGCCGGGACACGGCACCACGGTCGAGGACCTGATGACGACCGGTTGGGACGACTGGAGTGGCGCGGCTCTCGCCGCGTACGACGAGTTGGCGCAACGCTGCGATCGCGTCGCAATCGTCGGTCTCTCCATGGGCGGCTCGCTCGCGGTGCACGTGGCGGCTCAACGACCTGACGTGGCCGCGTTCGTCTTCATCAACCCCTACGTCAAGCACCAGGGAGCCGAATGGGACGAGCTCGCCCAGGGCATGCTGGCGGCGGGGGTGCTGACCTACGACTCCATCGGTTCCGACGTGAAGAAGGAGGGAGTGACGGAGTCCTCCTATTCCCAGACGCCCATCGCGCCCGCGATCAGCCTGCTCGACGCGGTCAAGGTCGTCAACGAGCAACTGGGGTCGATCACCGCGCCGAGTCTGCTGCTCAGTAGTTCCGAGGACCACGTCGTCGCGATCGACAACGGTGACGAGATCGTCAAGAAATCCAACGGCCCCGTCGAGCGGATCTGGTTGGAGAACTCCTTTCACGTCGCCACCTTGGATAACGACCAGGAACTGATTGAATCGGCGACCATCGACTTTCTCGCCGGGCACCTGGGCGCATGAGCGGCGCCA
>JAJZFO010000077.1 GCA_021805305.1 Actinomycetes bacterium
GCACGCCACGGTGCTGCACTGGACGCGCAACGACGGTGCGGTGCGCGACGGGGACCTGCTGTTGCTCGACGCGGGCGTCGAGTGCCACCAGCTCTACACGGCCGACGTCACGCGCACCCTGCCGATCAACGGTCGCTTCACGCGCGCCCAACGTCGAGTGTACGAACTGGTCCTGGCGGCCCAACAGGCGGCCCTCGACGAGGTGCGCCCGGGGGTCGACTTCCGCGCCCCCCACCACGCCGCGATGCGCGTGCTCACCGAGGGCCTGCACGAGATGGGCATCCTGCGCGAACCGGTGTCCGAGGCCCTCCTGCCCGATCGTCAGCTCTTTCGCCGCTACACCCTGCACGGGACGAGTCACATGCTGGGCATCGACGTGCACGACTGCGCCCACGCGCGTAATGAGCTCTACCTGGGGGAACTCCGCGCGGGCTACGTGCTGACCGTCGAGCCCGGTCTCTACTTCCAAGCCAACGACTTGACGGTGCCCGAGGAGTACCGCGGCATTGGCGTGCGCATCGAGGACGACGTCTTAGTCACCGCCGAGGGTTACCGCAATCTCTCGGCGGCGCTCCCGCGCGACCCCGACGAGGTCGAGGAGTGGATGGCGCGAGTCGCCGCCGACGGACCCCACGACCTCAGCCGACGCTGAGACGACTACTGCGTCTCGATCTCCTCGCGGCTGATGCCGAGGAAGTACAGGACCGCGTCGAGGTAGGGCACGGACAGGGCCGCGTCGGCGTGTTCACGCACGACGGGTTTGGCGTTGAAGGCAATCCCGAGGCCCGCGACGGAGATCATGTCGATGTCGTTGGCGCCGTCGCCGACCGCGACGGTCTGAGCCAGGGGGACCCCCACCTCACTCGCGAAGCGTTCGAGGGCCCGGGCCTTGCCCGCGCGATCGACGATGGGCCCCGCGAGGCGACCGGTCAGACGACCCTGGACGATCTCGAGACGATTGGCCTCGAGGTAGTCGACGTGCAACTCCGCCAACAGCGGCGCCAGGACCTCGACGAAACCCCCCGAGACCACCGCCGGCACGTACCCCAATCGGTGCAGGGTGCGCAACAGGGTGCGCGCGCCGGGGGTCAAACGCAACCGTTCGCGCACGCGGTCCAGGACGCTCGCGTCCAGTCCCTCGAGTAGCGCCACCCGTCCACGCAGCGACTCGGCGAAGTCCAACTCGCCCGCCATCGCGCGCTCGGTGATGCGCGCGACCTCGTCGGCGCAGTGCGCCTCCTGCGCGAGCAAGTCGATGACCTCGTCTTGGAGCAGGGTCGAGTCGGCGTCCATCACCACCAAGTGCTTGGCCCGCCGGTGTAGTCCGGCGCGCTGCACCGCCAGGTCGAGACCGCGTTCTTGGGCCACCGCCGCCACCGCCTCGCGCAGGGCCGCGTGGTCGAGGCCGCGCACCACGAGTTCGTAGCAGTCGACCGGATAACTGGCGAGGTGCACGATGCGTTCGCAGGTGGCCCCGACCGACGCGATGGCGGCGAAGACCGCCGCGAGCTGATCGGCGCTGATGCGCGTGGCCAGGAGCGTCACGAGGAGCCGGCCGCCCACCTGGACCGGGTCCGGCGTCACGCGTTCGACGGTGGCGACCACGCCGTCGCGGTTGATATCGCGCGCACCCAGGGCCGCGTACAGGTCGTCCTCGGAGACGTTCTCGTCGACACAGACCTCGCCGCAGAGCACGAGCGCGCCGCGAATGGTGATCTGCGCGACGTCCGAGAGCTGCCCCCCCACGCGGGTGACCTCGGCCAGCGCCGCGAAGAGTTCGGACCCGACGCCGACGCGGTCGGGTCCGGACACGGTAACGAGATAGGTAGTGCGGGACACGGACAAATGCTAGGGGGTATCGACCGGCCCCTCACGCGAATGGTCCTCGGCGCGGAGTGCCCGCACCATCGCGACGTGGACGTCGCTGCGGGCGTCGAAGCGCCACAAGGACGGCAACGCCGCCGCCAGCGCCGCCACCGAACCCGAACAGGCCAGACCCCCGACCGTGAGCGAGAATCGCAGACTGGTCCACGCGGCCATGACGCCGGCGCGAAACTGACCCGCGGTGGGTCCCAACGAGTACGAGATCATCTCCATGCCGGCCATGCGCCCACGGATGTCGGGCGGGATCGACTCGTTCCACATGGTGGAGCGAAAGATACCGCTGAGGGCGTCCGCCCCACCGGCGATCGCCAGCCCCGCCCACACCCACCACAGCGACGAGGCCGCGCCGAAGAGAGCAATGCCCAACCCCCAGGCGACGGCCGCGGCGACGAGGCCGCGCCCGTAGTGGTGCACGCGTCGCGTCCCCCCCGAGAGCAACGTGACGAGCAGCGCTCCGCCCGGCAGTGCGCAGTAGAGCAGCGCGAGCGCGTAGCTCGAATGAAAACGCGCCGCCACGAAGGGCAGCATGGCCACCGGGAACGCGAGGGTCATGGCGAGCAGGTCCACGACGTAGGTCCCGACGATGTCGGGGCGCGAGCGCAAGAAAGCGACCCCCGCCCGCAACGCCACGCGATCGCTCGCCGGCGGGGCGACCGGCACCCGCGTCGCCGCGAGTCCGGCCAGCCAGTACAGGGAGAGGGCGAAGGTCACGAGGTTGGCGCCGTAGACGAACCCCGGACCCGCGCCGACGGCCACGAGCCCGCCGAGGGCCGGTCCGATGATGGACGCCGTGGTGTAGCGGATATTGGCCAAGGTCGAGGCGGCGCGCTGCGCCTCGTGGGTGACGAAACTCTGATTGAGCGCCTCGATGCTCGGCCGTTGCAGACTCGACGCCGCGGCGGCCACCACGGCGTCGGCGTAGAGGACCCACGCCAGGGGGTGGGGCAACATCGCGTTCACCAACACCACCGCCGTGGCCGCCATCAACGCCGCCTCCATGACGATGATGAGGCGACGCCGATCCATCCGATCGGCCAGTACCCCGCCGTAGAGCCCGCAGACAATCACCGGCACCAACTCGAACACACCGAGGGCGCCGACGTCGAGGGTCGAGTGCGTCAACTGTTTGAGTTGATAGGGGATGGTGACGTACGTCGCCTGCGAGCCCACGGCGGTGATGAACCCAGCCACGTAGAGACGCCGGTACTGGCGCGACGCGCGCAGGGGGGTGAGGTCGACCCCCAAGTGTTCTCTCACGACGCCGGTCCCCGCTGCCAACCCGACTCCGGGGTGTAGTGGCGCAGGACGCGCGCGGGGACCCCCCCGAGCACCACGTGATCAGGGAACGTCCCGCGCACCACCGCCCCGGCGGCCACCGTCGTGTTGCGTCCGAGGTGCGTACCCGGCAAGATGACCACGTTCGTCCCGAGCCAACTGCCCGAACCGATGGAGACGGCCGATTCTTCGGGGGTCTGACGTCCCACGGGCACCTCGGGGTCAAGGTACGCGTGATTCTGATCGGTGATGTACACGTAGGGTCCCACCTGGATCTCGTCGCCCAGCGTGATGGACCAGTGTCCGACGATGTGCGAGCCTCGCCCGATCACGCACGCCTGGCCGATGCGCACCACCGGCGCGTGCAGCATCACCTGTTCGCCGTGGATACCGGCGCTGACGCAGACGTTCGGCCCGATCAGGGTGCCGTCACCGATGGAGAGGTACCGCTCGTTGTAGATGACCCCCTGGGGCGCCATCAAGCCCGCCCCGCGACCGAAGTAGTAGAACGACCGCGCGTAGCGGTCGTCGGGCCCCACGGTCGCGACGTCGTTGGCGTACCGGCGCAGCGCGCGAACGCGCGCACCCAACCACCGACGGTAGCGAAGACGCGCGTTCATCGATTGCACGCTAGTGGCCCGCCCACCTCACCGAGGGTCCGGCGCGCGTCGACGCGCGGGTCAGCGCGACGCGGGCCGCTCAGTCCAGGGTGAGGGGCGCGTCGACGTCGATCTCCGCACCGACCACGTCGGGCAACAGTGCGTTCGCCATGTGCTCGCGCACGCGGCCGTCGATCTCGGCCATGGTCTGAGGGTTCTCGCGCAAGAACGTCTTCACGTTCTCTCGCCCCTGGCCCATCTGCTCGCCCTCGTACGTGAACCACGCGCCGGCCTTCTTCACGAAGCCCAATTCGACCGCGACGTCGAGCACCGACCCCTCGCGGCTGATGCCCTGGCCGTACATGATGTCGAATTCGGCCTGCTTGAAGGGGGCCGCGCACTTGTTCTTCACCACCTTGACGCGCGTCCGGTTGCCCACCACCTCCGTACCGTCCTTAATCGACTCGATGCGGCGAATGTCGAGTCGGACACTCGAGTAGAACTTCAGCGCCCGTCCGCCCGGCGTTACTTCGGGCGAGCCGTAGATGACACCAATCTTCTCGCGCAACTGGTTGATGAAGACGGCCACCGTGTTGGACTTCGACAGTCCGCCGGTGAGCTTGCGCAACGCCTGACTCATCAGTCGCGCCTGGAGACCGACGTGTGAATCACCCATGTCGCCCTCAATCTCCGCGCGCGGCGTCAGGGCCGCGACCGAGTCGATCACGATGACGTCGAGGGCGCCCGAACGAATCAGCATGTCGCAGATCTCGAGCGCTTGCTCGCCGGTGTCGGGCTGGGAGATCAAGAGATCGTCCACGTTGACGCCGATGGCGCGCGCGTACACCGGATCCATGGCGTGCTCGGCGTCGATGTAGGCGCACACGCCACCGTTGCGTTGGGCTTCGGCGACGACGTGCATGGCCAGCGTCGACTTGCCCGACGACTCCGGTCCGTACAGCTCAACGATGCGACCACGCGGCAGGCCCCCGATCCCCAGAGCCATGTCCAGTGCGAGGGCGCCCGTCGGAATGGACTCGATGCTCATGTGCAGGTTCTCACCCATGCGCATGATCGAGCCCTTGCCGAACTGCTTCTCAATCTGGCCGAGGGCCGATTCGAGGGCCTTAGCGCGATCGTCGCTTGCCATTGATGTCTCCTTGTTCTTCGTCACACGGGGCACGTTAACGGCCCGTAGTCACATCGGTCGCTCTCCGCTACGAAGTACCGTACTACGAACAGGTGTTCGTAACAAGGATTTCGTCGACGAACCTCAGTCGAGACGATCGAGGCCGCGACGCAGGGCGTCGAGGGCCCCGATGGCGCTGAAAGCTCGTACGCGGGCCCGATCCCCGGGAACCCGCAATGCGACGTGCGACACCTCGTCACCGAGGGCCAAACCCACGAAGACCGTACCGGGACCCTGTCCGTCCTGCTCGTCGGGGCCCGCGACACCCGTCACCGAAAGGGCGACGTCCGATCCCAGGAGGAGACGGGCACCGAGCGCCATCTCCTGCGCCGCGCGAGCGCTCACGACGGGACCGGGCGTCACCCGCAAGAGGTCGAACTTCACGGCGGACGCGTAACTCACCACGCCGCCGCGGAACCACTGCGACGCCCCGGGGACGTTGACCAGGCGACTGGCGATGAGTCCGCCCGTCAGAGATTCCGCGAGCGCGAGACTGAGCCCGCGCGCGAGGAGACGTTGCGCCACCGCGAACTCCATCGTCTCGTCGTCCAACCCGAAGATGATGTCACCGAAGGCCGCCTCGATGAGTGCGCGGACCAACTGTTCTTCCTCGTCGAGCAGCGCCATCGCGTGCTCACGGTCATTGCCCCGCGCCGTGAGGCGAACCTTGATGCCCTCGATACCCGAGGCCAGAAAGGCGATGGTCACGCGCTCGGAGTCGATGAGGGCGTCGAAGCGCTCGGCCACCGCTTCGGCGAGACCCGACTCGCTCGCACCCCACGTACGCAGCACGCGCGACACGATGACCGAGGTGTGACCCTGGGCGCGCTGACGTTCGAGGAGGTCGGGCAAGATGGCGCGCTCGAACATGTCGCTCATCTCGTAGGGCACGCCGGGCACTGCGTACATCACCCGATCGCCGACCGGACAGATCAGCCCCGGGGCGGTGCCCCGCGACTGCTCGATGATGCGGGCACCGACGGGGACGTCGGCCTGGAGCAGATTGTTCTGGGCCATGACGCGCCCGCGCGCGTCGAAGAACGACCGGATCTTCGCCACGACGTCGTCGTGGCGCACCAGGGCGACCCCCATGACCTCGGCCAGGGCGGCGCGGGTGATGTCGTCCTGGGTGGGACCGAGACCGCCGCAGACGATGACCGCGTCGCTGCGGCTGAGGGCGACGCGAAACGCCGCCACGATGCGCTCGTGGTTGTCCCCCACGTGTTGGTGGTACTGCGACGTGAGGCCGTGGGCCGCCAGGCGCTCGCCGAGCCACTGGGAATTCGTATCAGGAATCTGGCCGAGCAGCAGTTCGGTACCGACCGCGACGATCTCAACGCGCACGGGCGAACATCTCTTTGCCGTCGACGTAGTAGCGCCAGCCCGTATAGACCGTCATGACGACCGCCACCCAGATGGTGACGTCAGCGATCCAGAGGTGGCGCGCCGTCAGGGGGATGACGCAGAAGGCGATCGCCCAATCCTGCACGAAGGTCTTCCACTTGGCGATCTTCACCGCCGGGATCGAAAAGCCCAGTTTGGCCGCGCGAGAGCGGTGCACGCTCATCCACACCTCGCGCAACGTGATGATGATCGAGGGGATGACGAAACTCGAGACCCCGTGAGGGCGCGAGAAGATAATCGCGTAGAGCCCGCCCAGCACCACGACCTTGTCGGCGAGGGGGTCGAGGAACGCACCCGAGGTCGTGGTGCCGTGGCGACGGGCCACGATGCCGTCGAAGTAGTCCGAGGCGGCGGCCAGGGCCCCCACGCTCGTCGTCCACCACGAGATGCGGTGGGCGACGATCATGTAGATGAAGACGGGTGCGACGGCCAGACGGAAGATCGTCATGAGGTTGGCCGGGGTCAACAGCGCCGACTCGCCGTAGATACGCTCGCGCGTCGTCACCGAACCACCCCCTCCACGTCCGTTCCGTGGCTCGCCACGATTTCCACCTCCGCGAACGACCCGACGCGCAACGTCGGGTCGACCACGACCACGCCATCAATTTCTGGGCACTCTCGTACACTACGACCGACGCCGGGCGCGTCGATCAGCACCCGCTGGCGCGTCCCGATCAGGGCGTCGCGTCGCGACGCGGTGATCTGGTCCTGCAATGCCGAGACCTCGCGCAAGCGTTCGAGGGCGAGTTCGTGCGGCACGTGCGCTCCCAGGTCGTGCGCGTAGGTGCCGTCTTCGTCGGAGAAGGTGAAGAAGCCGGCCCAATCGAGCTGGGCCTCTTCGAGAAAGGCCAGGAGGTTCGCCTGATCCTCCTCGGTCTCGCCGGGGTAGCCCAGAATGAAGGACGAACGAAACGTCGCGTCGGGCTCGGCCGCGCGAATCGCGGCGATCCGTTCGAGGAACCGATCACCGTCGCCCCAACGGCGCATCGCCCGCAACATTCGCCGCGACGAGTGTTGCAGCGAGAGGTCGAAGTAGGGCACCCCGGTCGCGAGGATCGTCTCAATCAGACCGGTGGTGAGTCCCGACGGATAGAGGTACAGCAGGCGAACGCGCTCCACCTCCCGGGCCAGGGTGCGGGTCAATTCGATCAGGGGCTGGCTACCCCCCTCGTCGAGCACTTCCACGGCCTCGCCCAACGAGGCCCGGCGCCGGTCGTGCCCCCAGGACGCGAGGTCCTGCGCAATCAAGACGATCTCGCGGACCCCGCCCGCTACCAGCGCACGCGCCTCGGCGAGGATCTCCTGGGTCGAACGCGAGCGTTGGTCGCCGCGGAAGGTGGGGATCGCGCAGAACCCGCATCGCCGATCACAGCCCTCGGCGATCTTCACGTACGCCCAGGGCGCGCGGGTGGCGGGGCGCGGCAGGTTGAGGAGGTCGAAGGCCGGGGTCGCTCGGGTACGCAACGTCACCGCCGTCGCCGGTATCTCGCGGGTCAAGCTCTCGTTGAACCCCGCGACCAAATCGACCTCGGGCAGGGCGGCGGCAAGTTCCTCGCCGTAGCGCTCGGCCATGCAACCGGTCACGACGAGCCGAGCCCCGGCGAGCTTCACGTCGGCGAGTTCGAGCACCGTTTCGATGGACTCCTCCCTCGCCGCTTCGATGAAGGCGCACGTGTTGGCGACCACCAGGTCCGCGTCGGCCGCCGACGGCGCCAAGTCGTAGCCCTGCGAGACCAACAGACCCGCCAACTTCTCGGAGTCGACGTGATTCTTCGGGCAGCCCAGCGTTTCAATCCAGTAGCGCACGGGCCTCTCCTCGTAACATGCCAGCACCGAGCGCTGCGCGCTCGGTGCCGATGGCGGAGAGGGAGGGATTTGAACCCTCGGGCCCACTTTCGCAGGCCGCATTCTTAGCAGGAATGTGGTTTAAACCGAACTCACCCACCTCTCCAGGTGGATTCATCTTACTCCCTGGACTCGCGAACACGAAATGGCCCGGCCCGGCCCGTCGCGAAGCAGCGTCCGCGCGACGAGGGACCTCGCGCACCTCCGGACGCGCGTCCCGTGACGTCGTCCCGACGCGGACGGGTCAACCGCGAACGTCCCCGGTGCCCGGGGGCTCGTCGCGCGTCGCCTACGACGCCTGTGCGCGCACCTCGGACATGGCGACGATGAGATCGAAGAGTTCCTGGTCGCGTTCCCACGTCAGGTGTCCGCGTACCTGCTCGAGGGGCAACCACACCACCTCATCGGCCTCGTCATTGGGTGCGAACTCCCCGGCCGCGACGCTCATGAGGTAGTACGCCACGATCTTGGGCTTGCCCTTGCGGTGGGTGTAGTTCGTCGTGCCCGCGAAGCGAATCACCTCGCAGTGCATGCCCGTCTCCTCCCACACCTCGCGCAGCGCGGCCTGTTCGAAGGTCTCGCCCGCGTCGAGCTTTCCCTTGGGGAAAGTCCAGTCCCCGCGAGCCTCGCGAAAGATGCACGCCACCTCCGTGCGACCCGAGGCCACCGGGCGGATCACGACGCCGCCCGCCGCTCGAATGAGGTCGTGGGGGGCGTCGTGGGGGACTATCAACTCACCGGTCATCAGATACACACCGTCCACGGTAGATGCGAGGGGTGGGGCAACTCGGTATTCACGGCGGTCCGTCGCGAAGATTTCACCTTCGTAGAGTAGTAAGAATGTCGGCCTCGATTCTCCTACTCGCGTGGCGACTGCCGATCATGCTCGCGGTGGGCGTCGCCGCCGGCGTCTCGAACGGCGTCGCCGGCGGGGGAACGTTCATCACTTTCCCCGCGATGCTGGCCCTCGGCATCACTCCGTTGGCGGCCAACGTCTCCACGTCGGTGGGGGTGTGTCCGAGCTACGTGGGCGGCATGTGGCGTTTTCGCGACCAGATCACGCCCTACCGGCGACTGGTACTCGCGCTGGTGGCGCCCTGCGGCCTCGGGGCGGCCCTCGGGTGCGCCCTCCTCTTCGCCTTCCCGCCCAGCACGTTCCGGCTCGTGGTGCCGTGGCTGATCGGTGGGGGTACCGCCCTCTTCGCCGCCGCACCGTTCATCACTCGGCGCCTCTCACACATCGATCACTCGCACCCGGCGCGGCGCTGGTTCTTGTACGTCGGCGTCTTTCTCATCGCCGTCTACGGTGGTTACTTCGGCGCGGGCCTGGGCATCTTGCTACTCGCCGTCATGGCCGTGGCGCTCCCCCTCGAACTGGCCGAGCTGCAGGGCCTGCGCAGTGTCCTCTCGACGATCATCAACCTGTTCGCGGCCACCATCTTCGTGATTCGGGGCCACCTGGTTCTCTGGGCCGTCGTCGCGCTCTTGATCGGCACCCTGGTCGGTGGGTGGGTGGGCACCTGGCTCATCTCGCGTCTCTCACCTCGCACGGTGCGCGCCCTCATCGTCGCCATCGGGGTGTTCACGACTGTTCATTTGGCCTGATCAACCCCCCTGGCATAATACATGACTTTTTCACTAAGATTTATGGTGTGAAGAGACTATTCGCCTTTCCCAATCCGGTCAACGACGCCGCGGCGCGCACGGTCGCCCTCGGAGTGGTGGCCATGACGGCGCTGGCCCTCCTCACGGGGTGGGCGTGGATTCTCGTGCCTCTGACGTACGGGTTCCTAGCCCGCGTGGGCACCGGACCGACCCTGTCGCCCCTGGGTCAGTTCGCCACCCGCGTCGCCGGACCGCGACTCGTGACGTGGCAGAAATTCGTGCCCGGGCCCCCCAAGAGATTCGCCCAGGGCATCGGTGCCCTGTTGACCCTCGCCGCCACGATCACCTGGTGGGGTGTCGGCTGGGACGTCGCGCGCTGGATACTCCTGCCCCTCCTGGTCGCCGCGTCCCTCGAGGGCTTCCTCGGATTCTGCCTCGGTTGCACCATCTTCGGCTGGCTCATGCGCTGGGGCGTCGTCCCCGACACCATCTGCGAAGAGTGCGGCAACCTGGCGAAGCGTTACGCGGCGGCGGGGTATCCCGTGGCCAGTGACTCCTAAGATTTCCCTAACTTTTAACCCCCGGGAGGTGTGCGTGAGCACGGGCCCCATTCAGGTTTCCTAGGCTGTGCTCATGTCGCCATTTTTGCGCCGCACCTTCGCGCCCGTCCTTGCCGTGAGCCTCGCTGTCGCCTCGCTCGCCGCACCCACCTCCCTCAGTGCCCACGCCGCCGAGGCGCGAGTGGTGGTCGCGGGCGCCGCGGCGCTCCCCCCACGGGCGCGCGTCGTGACGCAACCCCTGACCACCAACTTCGACGTCGCGCTGCGCCTGCGCGACGCGTCCGGCCTCCACTCGTTCTTGAGTGCGCTCGCGACCCCCACCTCACCCGACTACCGCCATTTCCTGACCCCCGCGCAATTCGCCGCCCGTTTCGGGGCGACCAACGCCACCGTCGACGCGGTGCGCTCGTACCTGACGCACTTCGGCCTACGGGTGCGGCGTCTCACCACGGGTCGCACGCTCCTCGAGATGACGGGACGTACGCCCGACATCGCCCGCGCCTTCGCCACGCCCGTGGAGACGGTGCGGGTCAGTGACGGCTCCCTGCGCGCGCAATTCGCCCACGTCGCCACCTTGCCCGGCGCGATCGCCCACGACGTCAGCGCCGTGGCCGGCCTCTCGAGCGTCGTCGCACCCACGTCGCAACTGGTGTCGTCCACGACGCCCGTCACGTCGTCGCGCGCCGCGGCGCTCGCGTCACCGCGCGCGCTGGCACCCCACCTCAGCGCGCACGTCACGGTGCCGACCACGTGCGCCGGCGCCACGGCCAGCGGGCTCGCGCACGGCTACACCGTCCAACAACAGGCCCAGCTCTACGGTCTCAGCGGCGCCTGGAGTGCGGGCAAGACGGGCGCGGGTCAAACGATCGCGGTGTACGAGCTCGGCCAGTACAAGGCGGCCGACGCGGCCGTGTTCTTCCAGTGCTACGGGGTCGCCCCCGCAATCACGACCTTCAACGTGGACGGGGGCGCCCAGGGGGGCTTCAGTAACGAGGCGACCATGGACGTTGAGGTCGCCGGCGCCCTGGCGCCGGGCGCGAACCTCGAGATCTACCAGGGTCCGAACGCCGCGTCGGGTCCCGTGGACCTCTACGCGCAGATCGCCAACGACAACACCGCGTCGATCGTCACCACCTCCTGGGGCGACTGCGAGATCGACCCGACGGGTGCGGTACAGGCGGAACACGTGATCTTCGAACAGATGGCGGCCCAGGGCCAGACCGTCGTGGCCGCGTCGGGTGACTCGGGTTCCTCGGACTGCACGGGCATCGTCTCGAACGCCCCCGCCGTCGACGACCCCGCGTCGCAGCCCTACGTCACGGGCGTCGGGGGGCTGACCGTCAGCGCCCTCTCGCCGCTCACCCAGAGCGTCTGGAACTCGAACGGCGGCGCCGGCGGCGGCGGGGTCTCCCAAGTCTGGTCACGGCCCAGTTGGCAGAGCGCGAGTGGCATCGCCGCCACCGCGACCATGCGCATGGTGCCGGACCTCTCGGTGATGGCCGACCCGAACACCGGTTTCATCAACTACTACACCGGTTCGACCAATCCCTGCCTGGGCTGGTGCTCCATCGGCGGCACCTCTATCGGCTCGCCCCTGGTCGGCGCCCTGGTGGCCACCGCGGCCCAGGTGTGCAACGTCCCGCGACTCGGCTTCATCAACCCGACCCTCTACGCCCTCGCGCGGAGCGGCCGGGGCTTCGTCGACGTCACCACGGGTAACAACGACCTCTTCGGCACCGGCGTCTACAGCGCGGGCGTCGGCTACGACTTGGCGTCGGGCCTCGGCAGTCCCGATCCGACCTTCGTCAACGACCTGTGCCCCAGTCCCGCCAGTACGGCGCACAGCGCGCTGGTGGGATCGGTCACCACGACCTACGCCCAGAATCCGGCGCACTTCGTCGTCGACCTGCGCGACGCCAACGGAAACCCGGTCACCGACACGGCGGTCACCCTCGTGGTCCACGCCCACGCCGGTACCGTGATCGTCAACGCCGACCCCGCGAGCGCGCGGGCCCACTCCTCGTCGCTCTACACGGTGACCAGTGACAGCTACGGCGACGCGTACTTCACGCTGACCGCGAGCGAACCCACCGCGATGGCTATCGCCGTCAAATTGAACGGGGCGCCGCTCTACGCCACCACCATCGTGGTGCATCCGCAACCCCTGACCCAGCAGGTCCCCGTGACGCCCACCGTGGTGGGGGTGACCCCACACCACCGAGGGGCGATCCTGACCCTGCGCGCCCGTGCCGGTGACACTCCCTTCGTCGTGGCGATCCAGGTCTCCCTCGACGGCGGGCGTACCTGGCACTCCTACCCGGCCGGCGCCACCACCATCAACCTCACGGACCTGCGCGGGTCCGCCACCTATTCGATTCGCGTGCGCGCACGCAACGGGAACGGGTTCAGCCCGGTATCACCGGCGATTCGGGTTACGACGCTGCGCTAAGGAAAATCACAAATACGCGCCAACTAGGCTGGTCTCACACGTTTTCGAGCGAGGAATTCCCCCATAGTTAAAGGACGCGCGTGAGACTTCGACGAGTGACCGCGGTGGCCAATATCGTCATCATCGGAGCCACGCTGCCGGCGGTGGGTTTCAGCGTGGCGAGGTCGACCACGGCCGCGCCGCCCCTCGTCCAGTACAGCAGCACCGCCCCCGGAGTGTGGAGTGCCCAGGGCTACTCGACGTTCCTCGGGGGTCACGGCGTCCTCGGGGGCGCCTACGGCGTCGCGGGCGACGGTGAATTCGCCCTCAGCGCGCGACTCGACAACGGCGACCTCGGTCTCTACGTCCAGAACGCGAACGCCACGACGTCGTTCTACGACATCAGCACCCTGGCCCACGCGCCGGCCGCCGCCTCGGACCCCAACGTCTTCCTCGACCCCTTCGGCAACGTCGACCTGATCTACGTGAGTACCCACAACCGTCTCATTCTGGTCACCCCCCACAACGTGGTCGCTCCCCGCGGCGTCGTGACGCGCCCCCGGGAGCGCGCACTCATCGAGCCCGCGCCGGCGCCGAGCGCACCCCCCAATCCGGCACCGGCGCCCTTCACCGTGACCGACCTCACGGTGGCGACTCACGTCCCCATGAGCCCGGGACTGGTGAGCGTGTCGGTCGCCGGCAGCGCCGCCACCATCTTCGACCGTTCGACCCAGGGTGACGCCGTCGTCATCCCGCTGCAGTGGCACCAGAGCAACGTCGCCCCCACCGTCGGCGCCGCGAGCGACGTGACCGCCCTGACGGGATCGCCCGCCATTATCAACACCCCGGCCTCGCTGGCGGGCCTCACCAACTCCTTCGCCGCCACCACCGTCGCGGGACACGTCGAGTACTTCTCCCAGGCGCCGGGGGGGTCGGGGACCTGGTCGGTGAGCGACGTCACCGTCCTCTCCTCGAGCCCGCCGAGTGCCGGTCAACTGTCGGTCGCCACGAACGGGACCACGATCTACCTCGCCAGTCTCTCGAGTGGCGGTCACGTTCAACTCTTCAGCGCCCCCGCCGCCGCGACGGCGCTCGTCGCGCACGTGCGAGCGTACGCGCGCAACGCGGGCTACGTCACCACTCCCGCCGCCACCTGGAAGTACCGCGACCTCACCACCGTCATCGTCGGGTCCCCCGTGTGGACCGGCAACATCTTCTTGAGCGCCACGTCGGGCACCCTCAACGTGGCGGGTCGCGCCGCCAACTGGAACGATATCTACGACTACAGCGACGCCCTGCCGTCACTCACCTGGACCTCCACCGACGTCTCGCTGGCCGCCGGGGCCACGATGGGCGCTACCACCTTCGGCGTCACCGGGGTCCTCAACGGATCCACGCTGCAACTCTTCGCCCCGGGCATGGGCACCCCCACCACGCGCGGCGTCGGGGTCTACGCCATCCCCTACAACGATTGGGGCCGCGCGATCTCCGACGGGTGGCCCATCATCTCCGAGACGGGGGGATTGGGAACCCTGAGCGCTCCCTGGGTCGGCTTCGCGCCGCCCGCGCCCCTCACCCAGTCACCGGACTATCTCATGGGCCAGAGCATCGTGGCGTCGAAGAAGCGCGAGACCTGGTTGTCGTTCTGGACGGTGAGCGGCCCCCTCTCGCCCACGGATCAGACGGCCGCGTCCTACTACAGCCACGGATTTCTCGCGGGGCAGTGGGTGGCCCAGCAGATCGACCAGTACCACTTGACCGGACTGAACCTCAAGCCCAATTGGGTGATCCTCGACCCCGAGGGTTACCCCGACAACCACTCCGCCCTCGACGCCCCCGCCGGCGCCACCACCGCGACCGTCGCGAAGTACGCCTCGTACTGGGCGGCGATGCTCAACGGTTGGGCCACCGGCATCAACGACGTGGATCCCAGTCTGCACCCCGGCGTGTATTCGTCGATGTCGGAATACCGCAACTACGGCCTCGCCAATACCGCCCTCCCCGTGTTCCAGGCGATCGCCTTCGGCGGGGGAGGGCCGGTGCGCGTCGCCGGATCGAACGGTCACAACATCCTCGGGTACATCGCCTTCAACGCCGTGTGCACCCCCACCGCCACCCTGCACGCCCAGGAGAACACGCTGCTCAACCCGCCCTGGGCGGGCCAGTTCAATACGCTGCAGTTCAACTCCGGCGTCTACTGCGCCCCGTAGGATTCGTCCATGAGCGAGGACACCTCCCACCCCGAGACGCACCAGGATCTGTTGGCCCGTCTGAAGAATCTGACCCAGCCCCTCGTCGACTCGCTGGATTCGCGCCTGCGCGAGCAAATCGATCGCCGCGTGGACGAACGCGTGGACGCATCACTCGCCTCGCGGCTGTCGGTGATTGAGCGCGCCATCGCCGACCTCGACCGCGCGGTCACCCGACTCGAGGAGCGCCTCGAACCCGAGAGCTAATGCCGGTCGCGGTCGCGGCGCAGGATGAAACGAATGGTGAGAACCGTGAGGACGACCATCGCCACCACGAAGACCCCGAACACCGCCACGAAAGCGAAGGTGAAGATGGCGCCGGTCACGTCGCCAGGCTAGCGATGTCACAGTGCATCGTCAATGTGGACCCATGACGTTGCTGCACGACGCACCCCTCCGCCAATTCGCCGACGTCCTACGCGGCGACCGGACCCGTCGACCCGCGCGCGACGAGGCGGTGGGCGCGGGACTCCGCGCCCAACTCGAGGACTCCGTCTACGACCTCTTCGCGGCGGCCCCGCGCGCCGTGGTCACCGTGAGCAGCGCCACCATCCGTCGCCCACCCACCCGCGCGGACATCGGGGACTCCACCCTGAGTCGGGCGCGCGGCGCGGCCGTCACGACGCTGTTTCACCTCCTCGTGGCGCAGGTCCCCGTCGAGGACCCCTGGGAGGCCGCCCTCGCCGCGTGGCGCGCCCAACGCCCCGACGACGAATTATTGACGCGGGTCGATCACCTGGACCCCGATCAGACGTCGCGCCTACGCGCCGACGTCGACGCGCACTACTCGACCCTGACGCGCTGCGTCGGAACCATCCCGAGCAGCTGGTGGCCCCGCACGGGTCAGCGTGCGCGCCAAGTCTTCGGCGGGGGCGCGGTGCAACTCCTCGACGTGGTGGACCTGGTAGTGGGTTCCACTCAAGGTGACGTCGCCAACGTGGCCCTGGTGGACGTGACCACGTCTCCCCTCGGGGTGGGGGCCGAGCGGGCGATGCGCTATCACGCACTGATGCAGACCCTGCGCGGGAGCGTCGCGCCACTGCGGACCTCCGCCTTCTCGAGCGCCACCGGCGAGCTCTGGACGCTCGACGTCGACGCCGAGCTCCTCCAACGCGCGCTCGGCGAGGTGGTCGACGCCCTCGCGACCAGAGTGAACCGGTGAACGCTCTGCTCCAGCGTCGGTTGACCACCCGCGAGTTGGACGACCTGATCGCGCGCGCGCCCCGGGCCGTGAGCGTCGTGGGCGAGGAACTGCGCGCGAGC